>WRGH01000076.1 GCA_009787285.1 Brevinematales bacterium | reverse complement strand
TTTGATGTAACAATCGCCGGAGAGATAAAGGATTTTGATCCCTCGCTCTGGATGGACAAAAAAGAAGCGAGAAAAATGTGCCGGTTTACCCAGTTTGCAGTCGCCGCCGCTGTTCAAGCTTTGAGTGACGCAAAGCTGCTTGGCGAAACGGATGCCGATGGCAGGAGGGTTGTTAAAAGCGAAGCGGAAAGAACCGGCATTGTGCTTGGCAACGGTATCGGCGGCTTTGAAATTGTTACAGAATCGATGAGAAAACTTTTTAACGACGGTCCGAAACGGATGCTTCCCCTTACCGTTCCCATGATGATCCCGAATGAAGCAGCCGGAAATATTTCGATGCTGTTCGGTACAAAGGGTCCTGCCTATACCCAGATTACCGCCTGCGCCGCAGGAACTGACGCTATCGGACAGGCGCTCGATCTTATCAGATCAGGACGCTGTGATGTTGTTATTTCAGGCGGAACTGAAGCTACAATCATTCCGTTTGCTGTCGGCGGTTTCCAGATGTTAAAGGCGCTTTCCACAAAACGCTGTAATGAGCCGCAGAAGGCTTCCCGCCCGTTTGACGCCGACAGAGACGGATTTGTAATGGGAGAAGGTTCGGGCATTTTGATTCTTGAAAGCGAAGAACACGCGAAAAAACGCGGCGCTAATATTCACGCGGAACTTGCGGGATACGGCGCTTCCGCAGATGCGTATCACATAACATCGCCTGATCCTACGGGTAGGGGCGGCTCAAACGCTGTCAAGGCGGCTATTGCGGACGCTGAACTTAAGCCTGAAGATATTCAGTATTACAACGCGCACGGAACTTCAACGGAAATAAATGATCCCACAGAAACAAAAATGCTGAAGATCGCTTTTGGCGACCATGCCTATAAGATGAAAATTTCCAGCACAAAGAGCATGCACGGCCACTGCATAGCGGGCGGCGGCGGTATTGAAGCTATCGCTTGTATTCTTGCAATTCGAGACGGTTTTTATCCGCCCACAATCAACCTGGACAATCCCGATCCCGAATGTGATCTTGACTATGTGCCTAACAAGGCTCAGTATGGGGAAATAAATGTCGCCGCATCAGGTTCGCTTGGTTTCGGCGGTCATAACGGCGTGATTATATTAAAGAAATACAGGTAAAGAGAGAAATTATGAGTGAAATAGAAAACTTACTGCCGCACCGGGCTCCGTTTCTTTTTGTTGATGAAATTGTAGAAGCAAGCGATGAAAGAATTGTGGCAAAGTATGTGTTCACCGAAAATGAATATTTTTTCAAAGGACATTTTCCCGAATACCCCGTAGTGCCCGGCGTTATTCTTGTTGAAACAATGGCTCAATCGGGCGGCGCGGGACTGCGAAAACTCGGTACGCTCAGCGCGGACGGTCTGTTCTTTTTTGCGACTGTTGATAAGGTGAAATTCCGACGTCAGGTTCGCCCTGGTGATGAACTTCGTTCGGAAATTGTAAATCTGCGCGTTTCCGCAAAAATGATAAAGCAGTCCGGCAAGGCTTATGTCGGCGATGAACTTGCCGCTGAAGCCGAGTGGATGTGTCTTGTCGGGAGCAATTAAAAACCGTCTTAAACATAGACAAGCTCATGGAGGAAAACATAAATGATTATTAAGCCAATGATCAGGAACAATATTTGNCTTAACTGTCATCCGGCGGGATGCGCGGTTTCTGTACAGCGTCAGATTGAATATGCGAAAAAAAATTTGACAAAGGTTGAAGGAAAAACTCCAAAACTTGCTCTTGTTATAGGCTGCTCAACCGGTTACGGTTTAGCGAGCAGAATTTCTGCGGCTTTTGGTTACGGAGCTGTTACTGTCGGCGTATCTTTTGAAAAAGAGCCGAATGAAAGACAAACAGGTACGCCTGGTTTTCATAATAACGCAGCCTTTGACCGCGAAGCGGAAAANNCNGGACTTGTCTCAGTAACATTGAACGGCGACGCTTTCTCCGATGAGATAAAAGCTGAAATATGCGAANCGGTAAAAAAGGCGGCGGCTAAAGCGGGANTCCCTGCAAAGATTGATTTAGTTGTTTATTCTCTTGCGTCTCCTGTAAGAACTGACCCAAAAACAAAGGTAATGTATAAATCCGTAATTAAGCCGATTGGCGCTTCCTTTTCCGGAAAGACGCTGAACATGATGGACGGAACATTTATTATTGCCGAAGCAAAACCTGCCGAAGAAGATGAAATTTTAAATACTGTAAAAGTAATGGGCGGTGAAGACTGGGAGTTGTGGATCGATGCTCTTGACGGAGCGGGACTCCTTTCTCCGCAGACGCGCGCAATCGCCTACACATACATAGGNCCGGAATTGTCATGGGCTATTTATAAAAACGGAACTATCGGAAAAGCGAAAGAAGACCTTGAACGCGCCTGCCGCGAAATCAACAAAAAATACACCGCGCAAAAAAAGATGAACGGCGCATGGGTTTCCGTAAACAAGGCGGTAGTTACGCGCTCAAGCGCGGTTATTCCAATCATTCCGTTTTACATAGCATGTCTTTTCAAAGTGATGAAAGACATGGGGCTTCATGAAGGCTGCATTGAGCAGATTGTGCGCCTGTACCGTGACTGTCTTTATTCCGCAGAAGGCTCAGTACCTGTAGACAGCGAAAACCGTATCCGCATTGACGACTGGGAAATGCGCGATGATGTTCAAAAAGCTGTCAATGAGAAAATGAAAATTGTTACGCCGGAAAATGTATTTACGGAAACCGATATCGCAGGATTTAAGCATGATTTCCTTGAAGCCCACGGTTTTGACATAGAAGGCGTTAATTACGACACAGATATAATTTTAGTTTAAAATGATGAAAAATATTCATTCTTAACTGATTCATTATGATAAAAATTCAACATTAACTCTGCCTGAAAATATCGGCGGTATAAAAATTTCTAGCTGTCTTAGACAAAAGGGGTTATTATGTTGAATCATTTGGACTTGTTTTTCTGTTCATTTGTCAGAAAAATGCTTTTTCGCATTTTTTCAAAAAAAGAGGAAGCAATTACAGAAACAAAAAAGTGCATGAATTGTCTCAAAAGGATAAAAACATCTTTTTATAGATGTCCTCATTGCAGGACTACGAATTTTGTTTTTAATACAGATTGACGCCGATTTGTCCGGAAAAAGAAACGTAGACTTACTGTAAAAATGAGTTATGTGAAATGCCGATAACTATTGACAAATAAATGAACAAGGCTTAATAATGATGAAGCCCCAAGATTTTATATGGAGTTTCAAAAATGAAAAACCGGTTGGAAATGGGAATTTTATTATTATTGAGTTGCTGTCTTTTGGCGGCATGTATAGCTCATAAACAGCAAAAAGAGCAAAGAATAGATCCAAGTACTCAAACTGCAAAATTGACCGGCGGGATAACATTTACAGCCAACAGCCGCGGAAATAAACCCCTGAGCGGTTCGCCTTATGGCTATGAAATGTGGACACAGGGCGGGAATAATAACAAATTTATTTGGTTCGGACCGGATCAGGGGGGCGGAGCGGCTTTCAGAGTCGAATGGAACGACCCTGATGATTTTTTGGGCCGTGTAGGTTTTTGGTGGGGTAAGGGCGGAAAATACACCGAATACAAGAACATGTATGCGGATTTTAACTACACAAGATCAGGACGTAACACCGCCGGTGATTATTCTTATATAGGGATTTACGGCTGGGCGAGAAACCCGGACGCCGAAAATGCAGAAGACAAATTGATAGAATATTATATTGTGGAAGATTGGTTTGGCAATCAGTGGCAGGCGGACACCACTCCCATGACCACTAACACAACAGAAGGTTCCGTAGTGGGCAGTTTTACGATGGATGGCGCAGTTTATGATGTTATTAGAAATGTGAGAACTCAAAAACCTTCAATTGACGGAACCAAAACATTTGTCCAATACTTTAACATACGCCAAACGCCCCGCAAATACGGGACAATTTCCATTACCGAACATTTCAAGCAATGGGAGCGCATGGGTTTGCAGCTCGGCAATATGTACGAAACGAAGTTTCTCGTTGAAGCGGGCGGCGGCACGGGATGGCTGGAATTTACATACCTTAATTTAACGCAGGAAGATATTCCAAGAGCCGCCGAAGTTCCCGGTAACTAGGCAGGTTTACGGTCATTTTCTTATACAGCCGGAACGTTATACACAATTTATAATGGTAAAAACTAACATATCCATTGACAAAATAAACCCAAAAAGTATAATAATGCACAGAGAAACTAAATGCGTAATAATATACTTGAAGGCGTTTTGACCGAAATTGAAAACAATCTCAGAGGCGATATCAATGCCGATGCTCTTGCGGATGAATTTTCACTGTCATCAGTACATTTACAGCGGTTGTTTAAGCAGGAGTATAAACAGCCGATTGGCGCGTATATACGTTCCCGCAAATTATCGGCAAGCATAGGGGATTTGTTGTACAGCGGTTTAAATGTTCAGGATATTGCCTTGGAATACGGTTTTAGTTATGAGCAGGCGTATATACTCAGCTTTAGGCGGGAATTCGGATTTACTCCTGGTGATTTACGCAGAAACAGGCAGTTGGTAAAGACTACGCCGCCCCTTCAACCCTATGGTCAAAAATCAGTGTATAAAAATGATTTTCTTGTCGGCAATATCATCAACGAAAAATATATGGACGGCTATTATTTTAATGTGGTAAAAAATCATTTTGATATTATTACTCCCGAAAACAGCCTGAAACCTGTTTCATTGACATCAAGCCGGGGAGGCGCATACAACTGGGTATACGCGGATCAGATGGTGAACCGGACGCTGGAAAACGGCATACCGGTCCACGGTCATGTTTTGGTATGGCATGATTGGACCCCCGCATGGATGACTCAGGGAACAAGAACAGAAGCGGAAGACAACCTTAAAAATTATATTACCGATGTATTGACACATTATCACGGCAGGATTCATTGCTGGGATGTTGTGAATGAAGCGATGAGAGACGGCCTTTCCGCCGCCGATGCCGCCGGAGACTGGAAAAAGTGCCTTCGTACTGATGTTCCCTGGTATCGTGCGTTAGGTGCAAGTTACATTGAAACCGCTTTTCGTACCGCGCGGGAAACCGATCCTGATATTACTCTTTATTACAATGATTATTGTCTGGTATTCCCGCACAAAGCCGAAGCGGTATGGAAAATGATTAATGACATAAATAACCGGTATAAAAAAGAAACCGGACAGGACGAAACCTTATCGAAGGATTAGGCATACAGTCCCATTACAAAATCAAAGACTTCGATGAAAATAAAACACGCTCGGGTTTAGAAAAATTCACCGCCCTCAACATCGAATTGTCAATAAGCGAATTGGATGTGACTGCCGCCGGTTATGAAGAAGGCGAAGGAAAAGACATCGTTATGTCCGAATATGACGCCGAGTTACAAGCCAAAATATACGCCCGGCTTTTCAAGATATACCGGGAATATGCCGTTTACATATCACGGGTAACAATGTGGGGCGTTGACGATCACAACAGTTGGCTTTCCGCCGGAACCCCCTGTCTTTTTGACAGGTATTTAAATCCCAAAAAAGCCTTTAATGCGGTATTTAATCCTGAAAAATGAGAAGAAAAGATAAAGAGATAATCAGTATAGATGAGANACTGGAAATTATTGCAAAATGTAAAATTTGCAGACTTGGATTATCTGAAAATAATTATCCGTATGTTGTACCGTTAAATTATGGTTTCTCTTATGATGCCGGAAAATTAACTTTATATTTTCACGGCGCAATAGAAGGTAAAAAAATTGATATAATTAAAAAAAATAATAATGTATGTTTCGAAATTGATTGTGATACAAAATTGGCCGAAGGGAAAAATCCCTGTAATTATGGTTATGAATTTAAAAGCATAATTGGTTTTGGGAAGATATTTATTTTAGATACAAAAGATGAAAAAATAAATGGTTTAAATTATATAATGAAACAACAAACCGGAAAAGATAAAAAATATAATTTTAATGAAAATGAATTGAATAATGTTCTTGTATTTAAAATGCCGGTTGATGAATTTACAGGAAAACAAAAGGTAATAGAAAAAAGTAAAGTATAGAAACGGCTGATGCTGCGCATAATATGATTAGCGGTATCAAAAACACTTGCATGAACAATTCCGCGAACAACGGCAGTTAATTGTCAAACATGACTTTTTATCCGCTTTTTGATACTATTATCTTGTGCTTAATAATGTATNCCCTGTGATAAAAGGGCGAAGGAAGTTTGCGATCCTTTTCATAATAGCCTGCGTTTTATTATGGGGCTTTTCCTTTATTTCCATTAAAGAATCTCTGCCGGTTTTTCCGCCCATGACGCTGGGAGCTGTGCGTTTTGTTATCGCCATTGCGGTACTTTTTTTAATGTATCGCTTTTCTCCGGAATGGCAGGGCGCAAACAAGATGCTTAAATCGGATATGCCCCTGTTAATAGGCTCAGGTTTGTCGGGAGTTACTTTTTATTTTTTCTTTGAAAACAACGGCGTGATGCGTGTTACCGCGTCGGAAGCTTCCATAATTACAGCGGCAATTCCTGTGCTTACAATGATCGCCGAATGGCTTGCGGCAAAATCATCATTCCAAAAAAAATGCGCGGATGATAACGCTCCGTGTGACAACATATCACATAACAATGCGCCGCATCTTGGCTGGCAATCATGGCTGGGAGCGTTTATTTCCATTGCCGGAGTNGCGTTAGTCGCCGGAATTTCTTTTTCTCTTTCTGGGAGCATATCCGGTTATGTTTACATGGGAGGAGCCGCATTGTGCTGGGTTGCTTACAGCCTGCTTACNCGTCCTCTTTTTGATCGAAAACGATCCCGTCTCTATATAGTGTTCTGGCAAAATTTTTTTGGGTTTTTGGGATTACTTCCCTTTGCTATGCTTGAATACAAAAGTTGGGGCGATCCCACATTGCCGGTTATGCTTCATGTGATCTTTCTTGCGCTGGGTTGTTCCGCTCTTGGGTACTGGCTCTATGCTTACGCNATGGAAGCGCTTGGAGTATCAACAACGTCTGTATTTATCAATTTGATTCCGGTAGTAACGGTAATTGCCGGATTCATCGTCCTGAATGAAAGGCTTACGCTTCTGCAAGGGGCGGGAGCNGCGCTGGTTCTTGCCGGAGTATATTTAACAATACTGCCGCAGCGAAAATAAACGCCTTTTAGGGAAAAACCGGTATGCAGAGACTTTTTATATCAGTAAACTGCGATGAAAAAGTAAAAAATCAGATTCTCTCCGTGCAGGAAAAAATTAAAACGCTGTCTTTAAAAGGAAATTTTTCATCGCCCGAAAATCTGCACCTAACGCTTGTTTTTCTCGGTGAAACTCCCGATGATGCAATACAGCCGATAACTTCCGTAATTGACAAGGCGCTTGTACCGCCTGTTGCCCCCTTTGAGCTTACTTTCACGACAGCAGGTTGTTTTAAACACAGTAACAAAGAACTATGGTGGATAGGAACGGATCATAATGATATGAATATTGATATTTTAAAAACAATCAGACAGCGAATTACAAATGATTTACTTTCAAAAGGCATACATTTTGACAACAGACCTTTTAACCCGCACATTACTCTTGGCAGAGAGATAAAGCATGAACTGCCTATTATTATTCCAAAACAGGGAATTATATTTCCGGTAAACCGTATCAGCCTGATGAAATCGGAACGTATCAGCGGAAAATTAACATATACGGAAATATTCGGAAGGGATTTAGAAGGGGAGTAAGATGGGCTGTATAATGTCAATTTTTTTCGCGTACTAAATTCTTATATTTCCATATTCAAGAAAATCTTTTTTTAATAATTTATAATCTTTTATTGTTATTCCATATTTGTCATAACTTGCTTTAT
>WRGH01000075.1 GCA_009787285.1 Brevinematales bacterium | reverse complement strand
CTTTTCGGCTCCGTGATCGGCTGTACTGAAAGAGAGGAAGCCGCGGATATCAGAAAGGATTATCCTGCCCTTTTTTTTCTGATACCCGGCTACGGCGCACAGGGCGGAGGCGCTACGGACGCCGCTCTTCTACTTCAAAACGGAAACGGAGGCGTAGTAAACGCTTCCCGCTCGATTATTGCCGCATGGCAGAAAGAAAAACCTGAAAACACAAGCAATATTTTTGCCGCAGAAGCCGCCCGCCGCGCGGCAATCAAAATGAGGAACGAAATTCTGGGAGCAATAGGATAAATTGTTCAAAAACAGCGCTAAATCCATTTTTTGTTGAAAAAAAAGTCTGTTTTTGTTATTATTCATATTGGCTCGTTTTTCTTTGGAGATTAAAATGTGTGTAACTGTTAATGCAAACTCTCAAATTTGTGAACTTTTTCAAAATCTCCGTATTAATGATGAAAGTTTTATTCTCCACTTTAACTGGTCGGGGACGCCGCCAAGCGCAGGACAATTTTTCATGATAAAACCTGAACGTACATCGGTTTTTCTTCCCCGTCCAATCAGTATTTTTGAATATAATGCATCTCAAAAACTTGTTAAATTCCTCATCGCAAAGCGCGGCAAGGGTACGGAAGAGCTTTCATTGTTAATACGCGGAGAGAAAGTAAGGTTAACAGGTCCTTTCGGAAACAAATGGGAAGCTTTTCTGCCTGAAAGCGGAAAAGCTGCGCTTGTAGGCGGAAGTGTCGGCATAGCTCCTCTTGCAGCGCTGGTAGCGGAAAAGCCTGATTTTAACTTTGATTTTTACGCGGGCTTTAAAAACGGATTTAAGGAAAAGGAAGAAGAAAACAAATTCATAGGCAGCGCAAAAAACGCGGTTAAACTTGTCGTTACTGCCGAAGACGGAAGGAATGCGCTTGGCGGACGTATTGTAGATTATCTTTTTGAGCCGCAAAATTACAATGTAATATTTGCCTGCGGTTCAGTCCCAATGCTTAAGGCTGTAAAGAAAAAATGTGAGCAAAAAAAGATCCCCTGTTTTCTCTCTATGGAAAGCAGGTTAGCCTGCGGAGCCGGAGCCTGTTTTGGCTGTACAATTCGCACAGTAAAGGGAAACCGGAGGTGCTGCGCCGACGGTCCTATTTTTCCTGCCGGAGATATTTTATTAAATGAGTGATGCGATATACGAAACAGCAAGTGAAAGAAAACCTGATCTTTCACTTAAAATTGCGGGGGTTCAGTTTAAAAATCCTGTCATTGCGGCTTCCGGAACGTTCGGCTGCGGAAAAGAATATTCATCTTTTTTTGATATATCGCTTCTTGGCGGAATCTGTACAAAGGGGCTTACCATTACGCCAAGACCCGGTAATACCGGAATCCGTATTTGGGAAACGCCTTCCGGTTTGTTAAATTCAATCGGGCTTGAAAATCCGGGCATANCNGTTTTTTTAGAAAGAGACCTTCCNTATCTAAAACAATCAGGCGCGGTAATTATTGCAAATCTTTCAGGCGCTGAATCGAGTGAATATATCAGAGGAGCCGAACTTTTAAACGAATCGTCAGTTGACATGATAGAACTGAATATCTCCTGTCCGAACGTTAAAGCGGGAGGAATGGCATTCGGCCTTGATCCGGGAACCGCAGCCGCTCTTGTCGCCGCAGTAAGACGTAAATGCGCCGATAAACCGCTGATTGTAAAACTTTCACCTAACGCGCCTTCTATCGGAACTGTGGCTCTTGCCTGTATTAGAGCAGGAGCGGATGCGTTTTCGCTTGTAAATACTTTCAAGGCAATGGCAATTGACATAATTAATAAAAAACCTGTTTTTGATCTTACGACCTCAGGGCTTTCAGGACCTGCGATAAAGCCGATTGCGCTTCGTATGGTCTGGGAGCTTTTCGATACTCTTAAGGAATCAAATATGCAGGTTCCGATAATAGGCATCGGCGGCATATCGTGTGCAAATGACGCCCTTGAATTTCTCATGGCAGGCGCCACAGCCGTTCAAGTCGGTTCCGCTACGCTTGTTAATCCGTATTCAATGCCGGATATTATCGAAGGAATACTCCGGTATATGAAAAATAACGGTATTTTTGATCTTGGAAAAATATCAATTAGGAATGAAAAATGAGTGAAAAAATTATTGAGTTGCTGCGTGAGTCGGGTGCAATGCTTGAAGGGCATTTTCTTTTAAGTTCAGGCAGGCACTCCGATAAATATTTTCAATGCGCAAAACTTTTACAGTATCCCGAAAAAGCCCGCGCCGCGCTTGAGCAATCCGCCGGTTTAATTATTGACGATATTAAAACAGGCAAAATAAAAGTCGATATTGTAGCAGGACCCGCGATGGGAGGAATAATCGCCGCGTGGGAAATAGGCAGACAGCTTTCCCTTCCCGCAATTTTTACCGAGCGCGATGAAAGCGGAATTATGGTTCTGCGGCGCGGTTTTGAAATTCAACATGGACAGAATGTTTTAATTGTAGAAGATGTCGTTACTACAGGAAAATCTTCCCTTGAGTGCGCCGCCGCTCTTGAAGCGGCAGGGGCCGTGATAACAGGACTTGCCTGCGTTGTTGACAGGCGCGCGGAAGGAGCCTCCGATATTCCATGGCCGTTTTATCCTGCCGTTAGAGTAAGCGCCGGAAACTGGGAATCTTCGGTTTGTGAATTATGCAAAAAAGGAATCCCCGCCGTGAAGCCAGGTTCAAGGAAAATTTCCTGAAGAGTATCCCATTTTATTCAACAGTATTTATCAGCAATGATATTGTTGTAGTTAACAAAGCTTCGGGTATTTCAATCGGCGGCGACAGATGGGATGAATCCAAAGAAAGGCTTGACAGGCTTCTTGAAAAAGAGCTGGAAATACCGAAAATTTACACAGTCCACAGGATAGACAGGGATACTTCCGGTCTTGTCATTTTCGCAAAAACAAGGGAAGTACACCGCAGTCTGTCAATTTTATTTGAACAGCGGAAAATTGAAAAACGTTATATCGCGATTGTACACGGACGGCCTTCATGGAAAGAAACTATGTGCGATCTTCCTCTTGTCCCAAACGGCAATAAAAAGCACATGACTATTATTGATAAATACCAAGGAAAAGAATCTGTTACTCATTTTTCATTAATTTCGGGAGCAGGCAATTACAGCGTTCTTGAGGTAAAACCGGAGACAGGAAGAATTCACCAAATAAGGGTACATGCCGCAGCTATCGGACATCCTGTAGTCTGCGATAATCTTTACGGAAAGGAAAAGCCTGTCATGCTCTCTTCAATAAAGCGCGGCTGGCGCGATCCTCTGGAAGAAAAGCCGATACTGGCAAGGCTTGGGCTTCACGCGCTTGAAATAAAACTGCCTGACGGTCAAATTTTTTCCGCCCCACTCGCGCGCGATATGTCGGCTCTTGTAAAACAAATGGAAAAATTGTAAATTTTACTTTTAATTTCTAATTTTTCTTTACGGAGAAATCAACCTGCGGGATTATAGGAACGGACTTTGACGCCGCCTTGTTTTGTTCCATGATCGCGTCAAAAACTTCCTGCCTGAATACTTTTACTTTTTTGGGAGCGTCTACGCCTATACGCACCTGATCGCCGCGTATTTCAATAATTGAAACGGAAATATTGTCGCCGATTACAACTTTTTCATTTACTTTTCTTGACAGTATCAGCATGATTATTTCTCCGTTCCGCTTAACTCGGCGATAATATCATGCTTTGTCTTCCAGCGGGGATCGGAAAGAACAGCCTGCATTCCCTTCATGTCCGCCTTGTTAATAACAAGCGGCCCCTGAAGGTTAGCTGTCATCGGATTTCCGCCCTGCGGAATTGTAACAATCGAGAATATCAGCGCGTTTTCAGGAGAAGTTATTCCGATTTTCGCTAGTTCTTCATTGGCAATATTAACCTCATAATCGGGGCGGAAAAGAAAGGGATTTACAAGAATAAACGCAATATCCTGCTCATTAACGCATTGAAGCCAGAAAAAAGGCTCCTTTTCCGCGTCCAGCAAAACATAATCATTGTAATCTTCAAAACCAAAAAGGCCTTCGGGAAAATTTATTTTTTGCTTTTCATCAACGTCAATTAACCCAAAGGCCTTTGTATTTACTTTCATTGTACTTCTCCTTTTGCTATCTTAAAAAATCGAGTAACGACGGAGGCAGAATTTTTGCCGCTGTCTGAAGCGCCGCCTGATGCGCGGTTTGCGCCATTTTCATTTCCATGGCAAGGGTTTCCATATCGACTCCCGCTTCCCTTGAAAACATACTTGTAATATTCGGGATTTCACTGCTTATTCTCTGCCATGCCATTTCCGCCCTTTCTTGGCGGCTTCCGACTACAGATAACTTTGAGGCTATATTATTAATGGCAAGATCCATTCCCGCAATACCCTGGCTCCCGATAAAATCCTGATCGCCCCGAAGCATTGCGTCTCTCAGCCGTATTGCCATATCAAAAATTGATCCGCCCGAAACTATTGCGCTGTTATTCCAGTTAGGCGCATTATTTATCATATTTCCGTTGATTATTCCCAAATCGCGGAGTATTGCAGAGCCGCCGACACGNTCTTCAGCGCGTATAAGGTGGGCGTTTGTTCCTTCAAGCACAAGCCCCCTTGTCTGAGGATCAATGTANGCTTTTACAGGAGCGGCGGAATCATTTATCTTCGCGACAAGAGAAGGAAGCGTATCGCCTACTTCAGCGGTTATCTCAACGCCGTCTATAAAAAATGAACCCGGTTCCTGTACTCTGTATGAAGTTGCGTCAACTGTGGAAAAAATCTGCATTTTTTCCGCCCAAAACGCCTCGTCTCCGCCAATGTCAAGGTCTACAAACATATTGTCGCCGATTTCCGCCCTTCGTGTAGCTCCCGATCCTCGGTACTCAACGCGGACAACCATTGATTCTCCGCCGCCTTCAACTGTTCCTTCAACAACTCTGAACGGTTCGGTAAAAACCTTGTCGCCGGCGAACGCCTGCTTTGTATCAGGTCCCAATTTGTTGGAAATTGCCACTAATTCTTTTAACAGTTCATTTACTTCTGTCGCCATGATTTTTAAATCGTCAGGCGAATAAATGCCGTGCGCTCCCGTATTGGCAAGCTCTCTTAACCTTTGAAGCACCGAAGTGGCTTCATTTAAGTAATCCTGGGTATTATTGTAATGCTCTTTCGCGTACTGAGTATTTTTTTCAAAACGCTCAAGGCGCACAAGAAAAGATTCGTACCTTACCGCGTGAGACGCCGCAATCGGGTCNTTNCTTAACTGATTAAGCCTTGTCTGCAATCCAACTTTATTTTGAATATTTGAAAGATTCTCTTCCCGCCTTCTTAAATAAAAATCCATGTCGGTAACGGGCATATCGCTCGATATTCTTTTCATAATTCCTCCTAGACGCCCATGCGGTTAATTAATGTATCAAGCATGGAATTGACTGTTGTTATAAAACGAGCCGCGGCGTTATAACCATGCTGATAACGGATCATGTTCGCGAGTTCTTCGTCCATATTAACGCCGGAAACTGAGTTTCTTCTTTCAATCAAATCTTTCATAAACGCGTTTTGCGTAGCAAGCGCCGTTTTGGATTGTTCTCCCAAAAGCCCGATTCTTCCGACAGCGTCGGCGAAATAATCGTCAAAAGTAGCGAGCCTTCCTACCATTACAGGATTGTTNCTGATTGAGGCAATCGCCGCNGCAGCGTTGCCGTTGCCGGGATTTGCCTCNCTTCCGTTGTATCCAAAACCCGCCGCTACCGAAGTCGGATCCTTTAAAAGAGCCGGATTTACTTCAACCCATCCAGAAGGGTGCGCTATCGGAGCGACAGAATAATTCTCGGCGCCGCCTCTTAAACTTGTAACAGCGTCAGCGCGATCCCATGTAAAAGCGCCATCAGGTCCCGCTTCAAGGAGAAGTCCGGCGTAACCGACAAGGAAATGCCCTGAATCTTCNATATGACGTATAACAAAATCAGGATTTACTCTCTGTCCGTCCACCAAATCGGCGGGCGTTCCTTTAAGCGAAAGTTTTCCTTCCCTGTTAATGCGGGCGACAACTTCCGCTCCTGAGTTATTAATGCGGCTGACAATATCGCTGACAGTATCTGTTGAATAATANGGAACCTGTNCCTGCCTGTCGGAAGCCGAAAGCGTTATAACGCCCTCAAACCCCGGCTGCGCCTGAGGCTCCAGAGTGTTTTGCCCGTTAATTCTGTAAATATAACTTGAATCAAAAGCTCCGTTGCCCGCTCGGTCATAATTGCCATTTACATTGGTTACAAAAGGATATTCCGAAAAGAAATTGTTTCCGGTCTTGCCGTTTGCCCCGTAAGCGGCGCGGTGTATTTCATTTACAAGATCGACAAAGTTCATTGTCATGTTGTCAAGGTTTTGAATTTCAAACTCGATGGTAACGTCCCGCATTTCCATTAACGCGCCGAGTTTTCCCTTTGTAAAAACCATTTCATTGCGGGTATCGTTCCAGTAGATGTGGGCGAAGCCTTCCGTGTCAATGTCTTTTCTCAAATCAAATTGACGCCCGATTTGCCCCTGCACAAGAATATGCCCCGACGTATGNACCATAAATTCATCGGGGTCCTGCTGGACAACCGTTACGTCAATTATTGACGACAGTTCGTCTACAAGAAGGTCGCGCCTGTCCATAAGATCGTTCGGGTTGTCTCCCTGCGCCTTTACCCGCTGAATTTCTCCGTTAAGACCCGCTATTTGCTTTGAAAGATCATTAACTCTGAAGACCGTCATCTGAATATCGTCGTCAACCTGAGTTTGCAGTCTGCGAAGGCCGTTAAAATGGTTTTTAATTCCGTCGATTAATGTCTTTCCCCTCTCAAGAACGGCGGTTCTGAATTCGGTATCGGCGGCGTGCTGTGAAAGCTCCTGCCATGCGTCCCAGAAATTGTCCATCTTGCTTTTTACGGAATTCATTCCCGGCACAAGGTGAAGCTGTTCCATTTCGGAAATATATCTGTCTCGTACAGTCCAGTAACCTTCTTCAGAAGCCTGCGCTATTATTCTTCTGTCCAAAAGCTGATCACGAATGCGTTCAATTCTTTCAACTACCGCGCCCTGCCCTATTTGGCCGGGAGTTTCGGCACGGTTCAGTCCCGGAAGATAAATCGGCTCAAACGCGGCGAACTCAACCCGTTGACGTGAAAATCCGGGAGTATTGATATTGCTCAGGTTATGGCCTGTAGTAGCCAACGCCTGCTGATGGGCCTGAATGCCCCTCTTTCCGATCTCAAGTCCCATAAATGTTGAAGTCATATTAATACCTTCTTTTAAAAACTGGCGTTTATTACCAGACTGCGCATATCATGGGAATGGTGAGTTCCCTGATTCGTATACATTTTTCCGCCTCGTTCCGGAAACGCAAGCTCGAAAAAATCTTTTAAAGTCGCCTTTACTTCCGACAGATATGTCATTAAGGTGTCATTCGCAAGGCGTAATTTGATTGCCTCATGTTTTAAACTGCGGTAAATCGTGGTTAAATCATTACGCTGGCTTTCAGGCAAAAATGAGACCAAATTAAAAAAGCGNCCCTTAGCGTCCAGCTTTTCGCAAAAACCTTTTTGATGCTCAAGNGCCTCAAAAACGGTAAGAAGCTGTTCACGTTCAATCTCAAGGTTTTCGAGTTTGTTTTCGATATCGTTCATTGTGTTCAAGTACTCCTCAAAAACAGTCCATTCCTTGTTTGTAACAGCGAGACGAATCTTCTCCTGCACGATGGAAGCGTTCTGAATCAACTCGGATTCCTCTAATAATATGTCCCTGCATTTCTCATAAATCATGACTATACCTCTTTTTGAATATCGGTATTTGGAAGCGGGGATTTAAGGATAATATTCAATAAAGCCATATCTAACTTATGTTTTTTAAGATAAGTG
>WRGH01000074.1 GCA_009787285.1 Brevinematales bacterium | reverse complement strand
TACGGGAAATTTTCCGCTTGCTATGCCAAGAAAACTTCCGGCAGCCGCAATATGATATTGAGACGCATCCTCATTAAAATATTTAAGGGAGTCTTTTGCGCGCTGACATTCCTGAATCTCATCAAAAATCAACAAAGTTTTCGCAGGCTCAATTTTTTTATTAAAATGATTCTCAAGGCTTCTTATTATGAACTGCGATGAAATATCATCCTTAAAAAAGGAATGAACTTTCCTGTCTGCGTCAAAATTTATGTATATGGTAAGCTCGAATTCCCTCTTGCCGAACTCTTTGAGAAGCCAGGTTTTACCGACCTGACGTGCGCCGTAAAGTACCAGCGGTTTACGGTTTGCTGAGGATTTCCATTCCAATAAATTTTTATATACTGCACGGTTCACTTAACTAAATATAATAAATTCTTACACTTATTGCAACCAATAAGTGTAATTTATTACATTTATTGGCGCCAAAAAGTGTTATTCTGAGCGATTCCCCTGCAACGCTTCATACGCTATTACCTCCATCCAGAATATACGCTCATGTTCTGGACCGGATCGTTTGATCATACAGTATTCGGGATAACATCGGAAAACTTGCTGGCAGTGTTCCTGTAAAAGCGATTTATAGTCTTTATGGTAATTTTCTCCGGTTACGCGGTTAATTTCCGGTATGATGCAGCGGCTTACAAAATCAAAAGCTGTCTTGAATCCGGAATCAATGTAAAGGGCTCCGATAAGCGCTTCCATAGCATCGGCAAGAATAGCCTTCTTGGTTCTGCCGCCTGAAAGTTCCTCTCCTTTACCAAGCAGGAGTATTTTGTCAATTTGCAATTTCAGGGCAATTTCCGAAAGAATATCTTCTGAAACAACCACTGCCTTTATCTTGGCAAGTTCGCCTTCGTTTTTTTCGGAATAATTCTTATAAAGAAGAGCTGCGCAGACAGCGCCTAAAACGGAATCGCCAAGAAATTCAAGGCGTTCATTGTTTACTTTACTGCCAGTTTCATTGGAAACTGAACGATGCATGAAAGATACATTTAAAAGACCGATATTTTTAAATTTAAAACCGGCGGCCTTTTGAAAAGCCGCCAGCTTCTTTATCCTCTCAGGATTAGGAACATTGTTACTTTTGCTGTGATTTAATAAATTCGTATGCGTCCTTTACGGTTTCAAATTCATTCGCCTTTTCATCGGGAATTTTGATGCCCATCTGCTCCTCAATGTCATAAACCAGTTCGTAGTTGTCAAGACTGTCGGCGCCGAGATCCTGACGGAATGACGCTTCCATTGTTACTTTTATCTCATCAACAATCAGCCTTTTTGCGATGATTTTTTTCATCTTTTCAAATAACTCGTCCATTTCTTTCCCCTTAATTAGACTTTGGAATTAGGAACAATTACCTGCTTGCCTCTGTAAAAGCCGCACTTAGGGCAAACACGGTGTAAAAGTACCTTATTGCCGCAGGTACTGCAATTAATCATTGTAGGCGCGGCAAGTTTCATATTGATGGACTGCCGACGGCTTGTCCTTGCTTTTGAAGTTTTTCCTCTTGGTACTGCCATAACTTTACCTCTCTAATAACTAAAATTGATATTAACAATAACAACCATATCTTGTCAAGACAAAAATATGAATATTGTCAGCATTCTTTTCCTGAGAACAACAAATTCTTTTAAGAATCACTATACTTTTCTTTTAAGGCTTTGGCAACAATGGGCGGAACCATGCCGTGCAGATCACCGTTAAATGAAGCCAGTTCCTTTATTGACGATGAACGAATTACAAAATATTCGGGGTCCGTTGTCATAAATATGGTCTCGATTTCAGGATCAAGAGTTCTATTCATCATAGAAAGCTCAAATTCATAAGAAAAATCTTCAAGACCGCGTACGCCGCGTATCAGTAGTTTAATGTCCATTTTTTTTAAAAAATCCACGACAAGACAGTCGCATACGACAACCGATACATTTTTCTTTTCCCTTATAAGCTCTCTAATCATAGAAGCTCTCTCTTCCGCGGAAAAAAGGTATTTTTTTTGCTTATTTTCGGCTACTACAACCAACAATTCGTCAAAAATGGAGGCAACACGGTGTATTATATTTATGTGCCCTGACGTGGGCGGGTCAAAAGACCCCGGAAAAGCCGCTTTTAACATATCATTACCTTAACGTAAATCAATACATTATTCAATAATATACCGTATATATTTGACATTTTGGATAAAATGAAATATTGTATTAGTATGGGAAGTAAAACCTCCGGTGTTTTATTAATTCTTGCGGTAATTTTAACGGTTTCCTGCCGTTCAGAGCAAAAAGCCACTAAGGAAGTTACTGTACAGAATACGTCCAAAGGAACAAGTACGCAGCAGGTTGCGGGAACTTTTGATCCGAAGTCGGTAAGTGCCGCGCAGCACGATTCTACCCTTGATGAAGTACAGCATTTTATCGGAAACATTAACGATATTATCAGCAATAGTAATTACAATGCATGGAAAACAGCTCTTTCTCAGAATTATTTTAAAGAAATTTCTTCGCCTAAATTCCTGAAAGAGATATCGGATTCACCAGCCTTAAAAACCAGAAATATTGTATTAAGGACGCCGGAAGATTATTTTACGAATGTAGTTGTACCTTCCAGGGCAAACAGCCGTGTTGATGATATAGAATTTATCGGGATAAACAGAGTTAAGGCTTTTACAATAACAAAAAACAGAGCNGGCGAAGAACAGCGGCTGGTTTTATACGATCTTGAAAAAGTAGGCAATTCATGGTTAATTGTCA
This sequence comes from Brevinematales bacterium, assembly GCA_009787285.1. Classification (GTDB taxonomy): domain Bacteria; phylum Spirochaetota; class Spirochaetia; order Treponematales; family Breznakiellaceae; genus WQXQ01. Next base: position 5,330 of record WRGH01000074.1, on the reverse strand, counting down.
ATTAAAGCAAGGATAAATTTTAAGGAGAATTTATATGTTTACAGTTAAACGTCTTTCCATCTTAATCACAGCGTCTGTCATTGCTGTATCTGCAATTGCCGCACAGAGTAATATAGGAGGCGATCTGTCTGTTGAAGCTTCATATTTGAATGAATCGATTCAACTTATGATTATAAGAGAAACAGCCAGATCCAATACAAGAGAACAAAAATTTGTGGCTTTGGAATACATAAATGACGCCATTAATCGCGGAAGCAAAAACGACGATATCCGTCAGACGCTGGAATTCCTTTCAAGGGAAGGAAGAAGATCTATCGCTATGGAAAACGGAAGAGTTGTAAACAATTTTCCCGATGTCAGACGTTTGTCGGCAAAGTACCTTGGTCAGATTGGCACGGAAGAAGCAAGAAAATCACTTTTGGATATTTGCCAGTATGAAAATGAGCCGATGGTTCTTCAAGAAGCGATAAAGTCACTCGGCGATATAGGCGTAAACGATAATAATGAAACTGTCGTCATTATTTCTTGGGCTTTTTCAAAATTTGACAATTTAAATCCTGATAACCTTATGGCGCTTGCCACAATTGACGCATTTGAAAATATTGCAAAACAGAATAACGGCATTAANCATCCGGAAGCTGTAAGAACTTTAACGCGCATAGCGGAAGGTCAGTATATTATTCCGGTCAANGAGAGGGCAAGGCAATTATTGTCTGACCTGCGTTTAATGAACAACGATAATATTCTGGAGCGATGATATTTAATTTCCCTTCATTTCTGAAGAGAAAAAAAATATTCGCTCTTATCGGAGAAAGCGGTACAGGCAAAAGTTTTCACGCAAAACTGGTTGCTCAAAAATACGGGATTGATCTGATAATTGATGACGGTCTTTTAATCAGAGAAAACCGTATCCTTGCGGGACATTCNGCAAAAAAAGAAATTACCTTTATGGCGGCAGTCAAGGTNGCCCTGTTTGACGAAAAATCGCACAGGGACGAAGTAGCCCGCAGACTCCAAAGCGAAAAATACAAACGTATTCTGCTGCTGGGAACTTCCGAAAAAATGGTTAATAAGATAGCGATGCGTTTACAGCTTCCNCCGCCGCAAAAAGTAATAAAAATAGAAGATGTCTCTTCCCAGGAAGAAATAGACAAAGCTATAAGGACAAGGCGCATTGAAGGAAANCATGTAATTCCTGTGCCGTCAATTGAAGTAAAAAAAAGTTATCCCGGTATTTTTTACGATGTTATAAGAATTTTTAAAAGGAAATTTGCGCCTCCGGGAATTGGCCATGTAGCGACACTGCATGAAAAATCTCTTGTAAGACCGGAATATTCAAAACGCGGCAAGGTAATCATATCAGAAGCCGCGTTAAGTCAGTTTGTTATACATTGCGTTGACGAGTATGACAAAAATATCAAAGTAAAAAAAGTTCTTGTTAAAGATGATAAGATGGGATACCGTCTTGTAATAACTATCGACGTACCGTACGGTATCCAGCTTGGNGGAAATATCCACGAACTACAGCAGTATGTCATAGACACAATAGAACACTATACAGGGATATTGATTGAAGAAATAAATATAATAATCGATAAAATTACAGAAAGCGAATCAACCGCNATTTGATAATTAAACCGTGTATTTCCGCGTTTTACATAACGCTTTCAGAGTCTTTTGCGTCAGGCTTGTGTTTCCGGCGTCTTCTCTTTCTTGCGGCGGAAGGTTTGTTTTCAGCGGTTTCCGCCGCCGTTTTCGGTTTTTCAATATGCGGCCTTTTAATTGTAATACTGCGGCTTGAGAAAAATTTTCGCAGGGCGCGTTCCAGATCGAAACGGGGAGGATTCATGGGAAGCACAAAAGAACGGACAGCCTTAAAAACTTCCCTGAAATTTTCTATTGATACCGGAAGATTTTTCCCAGATGCAGATTCGCCTCCCCAGTTATAAACTGTTTCAAGGTAATCATAAAAAAGCGCGCCTAGAACCTGTCCNCCGCCGCCTAAAGCCGTCATGCTTTTTAGATAATTTTGCCTGAAAGACGGATTCTTCCGCATAAGGTCTGCGGCATTAGGCTGCAAATAATTGTACAGTCCCATTTTATCCAGCATATCCACAATACCCGCAGCGTTATCCGAATTAATGATTTTTAAAATTTCTTCCGTAAGGCGGGAAGGAGAAATAGAAGAGAGCAAACCCGACTGTCTTGTTATTTTTAATTTAAGGTTAAACGGAATAGAAAAACCTGCAAGGGCTGCGTATTTCACAGCGCGTATCATTCTTACAGGGTCTTCATTGAAAATCTCTGAAAGCGGAATTATAGACCTAACCTGCCTCTTTTTTATATCATTCATCCCGCCTACATAATCCACAACAACCTGCTGTTCAACATCATAAAACAGAGCGTTCATTGTAAAGTCGCGGCGAAAAACATCTTCATCCATTGTCCCGAATGTATTGCCTGTATGACCGTCTTTTAATGAGCGAAAAGTAGAAACTTCAAAGACTCTTTCTCCAAAGTAAACATGCACCAAACGAAATCGCCTGCCTATTATTCTTGAATTGCGGAATATCTTTTTAATTTTTGCAGGGCTTGCGCCGCTTACAATGTCAAAATCTTTTGGTTTCTTTCCAAGTATTAAGTCCCTGACAGCGCCGCCTACAATGTAGGCGTCATAGCCTGAATGTTTCAATTTTTTGATTATACCAACAGCTTCCCTGTCTATATCGGAAAAATTAATTCCGTGTTCGTCACAGGTGTATATTATTGCTTTTTTAACCAGTTTTCCGTTTTTTCCGGTTGAATATCTATATCTCATTCACAGTGTTTTGTAATCCACGAAAGAAGGTTGTCCATCACTTCTTCACGATTGGTTTCGTTCAATGTTTCATGTCTTGCGCCGGGATACAACACAAACTCAAGATCGTTTATTCCCGCTTTACGGTATTCGTTTACAAGGGCTGTGGTGCTTGCGCCCATCGCTCCTACAGGATCGGAACTTCCCGAAAAAACATACACCGGTAAAAGGGTTTTTATTTTTGCCNTTTTTTCGGGACGGTGAATGTTATTCAAAATNCTTGTAAGATCCCTGTAAAAACCGGAAGAACACAGAAACCCGCACAGGGGATCTGATACATATTTGTCTACTTCCTCATCATCGCGGGAAATCCAGTCAAACTGCGTACGATTTGGCTTAAACGGGTTGTTGTACTGACCGTCTCCCATTGCCCTTGCCAAACGCGAGCCGTTGCGCTGTCCGCGAAGAGCCGCCAGAACAGTAAGAAAAGGAAGCCCCGCTTTTACCAATAAATCACCCGGACCCTTTGTACCGGATAAAATACAGCCGTCTATATTCAAATCGTTTGAATATTCTTCGATATAGTTTTGAACTATAAATGAACCCCATGAATGTCCAAGCAGAAAAACAGGAGCATTAACGGTTTTCTTTATTTCCTTATTCAGGGCATAAATGTCTTTTGTAACATTGGCAAAACTGTAACCGTCGCCGCAGTGCCCAAGGAGCCCTCCCCTGCCAGGTTTATTTAAGTTTAAATCGGCAGTTTTACCATGCCCCCTCTGATCCGCAGCCCAAACCTCAATTCCCGAACCGGTGAGTTTTTCAGCCAGCCTCATATAACGCAATGCGTGTTCGGCCATACCGTGAACTATATGCAGCACAGCCTTTGGCCGGATCTCAGGCAGCCAACGGTATAGAAACAGTCTGGTCCCGTCATGGCTCTCAAAATAGGTTTCATTCTGAACCATGTCAATATAATAGCAGAAATATATGTGTAAATCAACATGCCGAATTGCAGAAGAAATAAACCTTTCGGCACGAATCAGCGGTCTTTAAACCCATTCCATATTCGCAAATAATCATTTATAAAAGGTTATGAATGAAAAAATAATAATCCTCGGAGCCGGCGTCATGCAGGGGCCGGTAATTAAGCTCGCAAAAGAGCTGGGATTTTTTACTATTGTTCTTGACGGCAGTTTACAAGCCCCCTGCATTTCAATGGCAGATCAATTTGAACAGATTGACCTGAAAAACAAAGAAGAAATTGAAACTTTTGCGCGTTTCACGCAAAATTCCGCAGGACGTTTGGGAATAATGACCGCAGGAACGGATTTTTCCGCCAGTGTGGCTTGGGTCGCGGAAAAACTTGGCTTGCCGGGCATTCCGTACGAAGCCGCCCTTAACGCCTCCGATAAATCACGAATGCGCGCCTGTTTTAAAAACGCCTGTCTGCCCTCTCCGGATTTCATAACAATCACTTCGGAATACAATATCAACTCTATCAACCTGCCCTTTCCGCTTGTAATAAAACCGGTTGACAATATGGGAAGCCGCGGCTGCCGCCGTGTGGACAGTATAGAAGATTTCAGAGAAGCGGCAAGAACGGCTATAGGTTTTTCACGCTCAGGCCGCGCTATTGTCGAAAGTTTTATGGACGGTCCTGAATTTTCCGTAGATGCAATTGTCTGGCACGGCGAAATAACAATCTGCGGACTTGCGGACAGGCATATTTTTTTCCCGCCTTATTTTATCGAAATGGGACACACAATGCCTACCGTTATTGAAAAAGAAAAACAGGTCTCCATGCTTGAAACTTTCCGCGCGGGAATCCGCGCATTAGGACTTGCCGGAAAAGAAAGCATAGGAGCCGCAAAAGGCGATATAAAGCTTACCGCAAACGGTCCCATGATCGGAGAAATAGCCGCCCGTCTTTCCGGCGGATATATGTCAGGCTGGACATATCCGTATTCGTCAGGCGTCTTGCCAATCAAGGGTGCGATTCTCGCCGCAATGGGGCAAAAGCCTGATGGACTTGTTCCAACAAAGGACTGGACATGCGCGGAACGCGCATTTATTTCGATTCCCGGAACAGTTAAGTCAATTTACGGCATTGAACAGACGCAAGGACAAAAACATATAAACGATGTTTTCCTGCGTATTACAGAAGGCGGCAAGGTTACCTTCCCCGAAAACAACGTAACCAAATGCGGCAATATTATCGCTTCCGCGCCGGACAGAACAACGGCAGTAAATGCCGCAGAAACTGCCGCGCGTTCAATCCTGATCAAGCTTGATCCCTCAGACTCAAAAACAGGTGAATTTCTGTCCTCAACTGCCGCTTTCCCGCCTGATGCTTTTCAATTAACCGATGAAATAAAGTCTGCTCTTTCGTATATCCCCGACTTCCCCACTCCCTACTCCCTACTCCCTACTCCACATATTTACCCGTTTCCGCTATTTACCTCCTCCGGTATAAAAGACTATATGGGCAGGTCTGTCGAAGAAAACCTTGAAGCAGTGAGGAAATTGACAG
>WRGH01000073.1 GCA_009787285.1 Brevinematales bacterium | reverse complement strand
AATGCCGAAACGACAGCTTATATTAACTGGATACTCAGCAAAGCCGGTCAGAATATTGTCAAGACAAGCTGGATTCCCGTAAAGTAGCGGACATCCAACTGCATGAATCGCAAATTCACAGATGTTTTTTTTAAACATCTGTTCAGCATTGTAGCCCTCTTTTCCGTACTGGCATTGGGGGCTATTTTGCTGTTTGTATTTGTGCATGGCAGTATACCGTTTTTTGTCCCCACATCTCCTGATATCAGGCTGGTNGCCCAGCGGATTGATGAATTGACAGTTAACGGAGTTGAATATATAGATCATTCAACTTTTATCAATATTCCGAAAAATACTGATGTTATTTCAATAAAATTTCCGGTATCGGGAATGTTATGGGAAGATGATGACGAAANGTACGATGACGATTATGAAGAAGAAGATTATGAAAATGAAGACAATGTGGATTACGATGATTCAGATTATGCTTCTTATGAAGAAGCAGATGAATATGATGATTATGACGAAAAAACGTACGAAGAAACTCTTGAGATAGTTATTAACCAAAATGAAAAAGACCCTGAGAAAAAATTAACTTTTATTTGCGGCGAGGATGTAAAAGTAACTTACCCTGAAAGTTATGTGTATACAGTAAGCTGGCCGGCGGCTATTTCAGCCCTTGAAAAACGAATACACGTTATTCTGCCTGAACCGCCCTACAGTTTCGGCAGGTTNCTGACAGGTCTGCAATGGCATCCNAGCAGGGACAAGATTTACGGCATCTTCCCGATGATTGCCGGAACCCTGCTTGCGAGTTTCGGAGCGATTCTGCTGGGAGTTCCNGTTGCCTTGTTATGCGCTCTTTTTATGTCTGAATTTCTCCCTTTAAAATTGGCTTCTGTTGCGAGAGCGGGAATTGAGATGCTTGCCGGTATTCCTTCCGTAGTGTACGGTTTTTTCGGCCTTATGGTGATTGTTCCGTTTATAAAAAGTACGTTCAATGTGCCGTCCGGCAACACCCTCCTCTCGGCAATAATTGTGCTTGCGTTAATGATACTGCCGACTGTGATCACTATNGCNGAAACTTCCTTGCGGGCAGTCCCTCTTGAAGTACGCGAAGCAAGCCTTGCGCTCGGAGCAAGTAAAATGCAGACGGCATGGAGGGTGGTGCTGCCCCACGCCAATTCAGGNGTAATTGCCGGAATTATACTTGGAATTTCACGGGCGGTAGGTGAAACAATGGCGGTCATTCTNGTAGCGGGTAATTCGCCNCAGCTTACGGNGAACCCTCTTGCAAGCATAAGGACTCTTACTTCTACAATCGCNATGGAGATGGGGTATGCGTCAGGCAGGCACAGCGAAATGCTTTTTTCAATAGGCGTTACGCTCTTTATAATTATATTGATACTTAACAGTCTGATTTTATGGTATCGGCGGAGAATGGAGCAGGAATTATGAAAAACCTAATAAGAAGAAAAATCCTTGACAACCTGATGTACGGAATCATGGCGGCGGCTATGGCGGGCGTTATTATCGCCTTGTTGTTTATTATCATTTATATTTTCAGGTCGCAGGCCGGATTTTTAACTTTTTCATTTCTTGTCGATAAGGAACACGGAATTCTACCGATGATTGTAACTACGCTCTATGTAGTGCTTGTTTCTATCGCGGTTGCTCTTCCGGTGGGGATAGCGACCGCTGTTTTTTTAAATGAATATTCCGTCAACTCGCCGTTTGTCAGGATTTTGCGCCTTGCNATTGAAACCCTTGCCGGAATTCCTTCTATTATATACGGACTTTTCGGGCTTCTTGTGTTTTGCAGGCTGTTGAGTTTCGGACAGTCAATAATTGCCGGCTCTTTTACGCTCAGCATCATGATACTGCCTGTCATTATCCGTACTACGGAAGAATCGTTAAAATCAATTCCGGACGCTTTCCGCGAAGGTTCGCTTGCGTTAGGCGCAACAAAATTTCAGACCATTATCCATATAGTGCTGCCGTCTGCGCTTCCGGGAATTGTAACATCGGCAATTCTAGCAATCGGACGCATTGTGGGAGAATCCGCCCCAGTACTGCTTACTGTCGGTCTTACCAAAAATATGCCGCATACCATTTTTGAGTCAGGCAGAACGCTTACCATTCACCTTTATTACCTTACCAATGAAGCTGTAAGGCCTGAAGATTTCGGTATTGCGTTTGCGACTGCGTCCGTCTTGGTAATTCTTGTTGTGATAATTAATACTTCCACCAAAATAGTAACCAATAATTTCAGGAAAAAACTCGGAGATGCGTTATGAGCAAAATTGAAGTTAAGAACCTTGATCTTTATTACGGTGAATTTCACGCTTTAAAAAATATTAATTTCAGGCTGGAAAAACAGGATGTAACCGCTCTTATAGGTCCCTCCGGCTGCGGTAAATCGACGTTTATCAGAATATTAAACAGAATGAATGATCTTATTCCGTCATGCCGCATAACGGGCGAAGTGCTTTTTGACGGACAGGATATTTTCGGTTCAATGGATGTTACGGAACTTCGCAGCCGCGTGGGAATGGTGTTTCAAAAACCAAATCCGTTTAGTATGAGCGTGTTTGACAATGTCGCTTACGGGAAACGGATGCAGGGATTGAAGGATAAAAGGCAGCTTGAGGATATTGTTGAAACCTCGCTGAAAAAAGCCGCATTATGGGAAGAAGTTAAGGACAGGCTCAAAAAACCGGCTCAGGCGCTTTCCGGCGGGCAGCAGCAGCGGCTCTGTATCGCAAGAACAATCGCAATGGAACCGGAAATAATATTAATGGACGAGCCTACAAGCGCCCTTGATCCTATTGCAACAGGGCGTATTGAAGAACTTGTAGGGGAATTAAGAAAAGAATATTGTATTATTATTGTCACCCATGCGATGCATCAGGCTTCCAGGGTCAGTAATAAAACAGCGTTCTTTCTGCTGGGAGAGTTGGTAGAATATAACAGTACAAGGGAGGTTTTCACCAATCCGAAGGACAGACGAACGGAAGATTATATATCAGGAAGATTTGGGTGAGGTAAAAATGGCAACNAGAAACTTTTTTTCGGAAGAATTGAGCCGCTTACGGTTAGATATTTTGGCGATGGCTACAAGAGTAGAAGAAAACCTCGGCAAAGCGCTTTCCGCCTTGCGTACNTGTAATGCGGAACTGGCAAAGGAAGTACGCGCCGATGATACGGAAGTAGACGCTCTTCAAATTAAAATTGAAGATGACGCCGCTATTATAATTGCTACCCAGCAGCCGGTAGCGCGCGACCTGCGCGAGTTGGTAACGATCTTCAAACTTACCAGCAATATTGAAAGGGTAGGAGATCACGCTGTTCANCTTGCGCGCGCCGCGAAAAAACTTGCAAAAGGCGGCGTTTCGCCTTTCAGGGCGCAGGAACACTTGGAGAAAATGGCTGAGACAGGACAGAAAATGATCCGCGCCGCCATTTCCGCCTTTATGTCGCAGGACGCTCAGGCGGCGCGTGAAGCCGCCGCCATGGACGCCAAGATTGACGCGGAACACAGGATTCTTACCGAAGACATTTTAAAACTGATGAAAAAGAACCCTGATCTTGTCAANAACGCGCTTCAGATTCTTCATACTTCCAACCAGCTTGAGCGGCTTGGGGATCATATCACCAATATTTGTGAAGCCATTATTTATATGATCGAAGGCAGACATGAGGAGTTAAATGAGTAAAGCGGTAATTTTCATAATTGAGGATGATCCCGGAATTCAGGAATTACTGTCTCATTCAATGTCAAAGGAAGGCTGGAAACTTCTGTATGCAAAAACCGGAGAAGAAGGACTCAAATTGCTGAAAAGCAAGAAGGTAAACTGCATACTTTTGGATATTATGCTGCCGGGCATAGACGGATTAAAAGTATTAAAAAAAATAAAAGAGATTGAACAGTGCCGCAATATTCCCGTAATCATGACTACGGCAAAAAGCGAGGATTCTGATATTGTTACGGGGCTTGAACTTGGCGCGGATGATTATGTTGTTAAACCGTACAGCCCTAAGGTGCTGATTGCGCGCGTACGGGCAGCTCTAAGGCGGCAGGAAGAAGACGGATTAAACAAGGATGTTACCTGCTGGCAGCAGGGAGAACTAAAACTGGACGCCGCCCGTCATGCCGCTTTTTACGGCGGCAAACAACTTGATCTTTTCGCAACGGAATTCGCCCTGCTTAAGCATTTTTTGTCGAATCCTGACATTGTATTTTCGCGTAACCAGATAATTGCCGCTATACACGGGACTGATTATCCTGTTACAGACCGTTCCGTTGATGTGCAGATACTCGGTCTCGCAGAAAACTCGGAGAAGCGGGAGACATGATCGAAACCATCCGCGGCATAGGTTATCGCCTGAGGTCGCCTGAATGACAGTATTTAAAAAAAGCCTTTTAACGCTTGGAGCCGCCGCTCTTATTCTTTCATTTGTACTTGTATTAATAGTGCTTATATTTATGAATTCCCTGTACTACGAAACAAGCGCTTTGGCTCTTAAAAATACCGCAAAAACACTAATGGCTACAATCGGAAATGAAAAAATAGCGGGAGTATTTGCAGATAACTCTATTGACGACATAGATATGATGATAAAATCATCCGATGTTTACCGCCTTACCCTGATTGAGCCTTCCGGTTATGTGCTTTGGGATTCTCAAATACCCGGCAGACTTGTAAATCATATTGACCGTGAGGAAATAAAAGCCGCATTGGAAGGCAGAGAGGCAAGCGCGCGCCGTGATTCACTCAGCACAAACATGAAGCAGATATACTATGCCATGCCTGTTTTTGGCAATGATAATAACATAATCGGCGTATTCAGGCTGTCAATTTCTGTTCCTGAATTTTGGGCGCGGGTTTCTCCTATTATTTATCCCTTTTTGCTTTTTTCGTTTATTGCAGTCGGCACAGCATTTTTAATAATTTATGTTTTTTCCCGTTCTCTTTCATCTTCGATTTGCAGGCTTGTGGATATTACCCAAACAGGCGCGTCCTTGCTGTCCGGCGCTGAGGCGGATGAAAAAATCGCCCCTGAATTCAAAAGCCTTGAAAAAGCTATACGCGCAATGACATTTGAGCTTAATTTCCAGCTTGAGCGCGCAAAAACGGAAAGACAGCGTCTTGAAGCGATACTTAACGGAATGTCCGAGGCTGTATTTGCCGCAGACTCTGAATTAAAACTGCATTTGGTAAATCCGCGCGCAAGGGAATTGTTCAATATAGAAAGCCGGAATGATACGGCGACTCTGCTTGAAGCGACCCGTTCCGCTGAACTGACGGAAGCCGCCAAAAAAGCGCTTGCCTCAGGGACCGCTTCGGAAATGGAGCTGACTTTACGAAGCGGAGCGGAGCAGCAGTTCCATGTTTTTGTTTCTCCTCTTGCGGGAAGAAGCGGCGTTGTAATTGTTTTATTGGAGATTACGCAGATTGTAAAACTGGAAAGAATACGCAAGGATTTTGTCGCCAATGTCTCTCATGAACTCCGCACTCCGATTCAGCTTATAAAGGGATTTTCGGAAACCCTGCTTGATACTTTATCTGACGGGGAAAACAGCAGCAGGAAGCAGTTAATTCATTTTATTGAGATTATCAATAAAAACGCAGGTACAATGGAAAATCTTACAAACGATCTTTTGATACTTGCGGATTTGGAAAACGATTCGAGAAACGCCCGCGATCCGGAAGAGTTAAGCATAGCCCAGTTAATCGGCGAAGCTGTATCTTCTGTGGAAGTACAGGCAAAAAGGAAAAAAATAGAAATAAAGACAGATTGTCCCGGTAATTTAAAATACAGCCTTTACGGTTCATTCATTGTTCAGGCGCTGATCAATCTGATAGATAACGCAATAAAATATTCGCCGCCTGAATCAAAAGTATGGATTACCGCGCAGGACTCAAACGGAGAACTTGTATTACAGGTACGCGATAAAGGGATAGGCATTCCTTCCGAGCACCTTGAACGGATATTTGAAAGATTTTACCGTGTCGACCGTTCGAGAAGCCGTGAAGCCGGAGGAACGGGGCTTGGGCTTTCTATCGTCAGGCATATTGCGCTGATTCACAAGGGAAAAGCCGAGGCGGAAAGCCACGCCGGTGAAGGTTCAGTTTTTAGAATGATAATCCCGGATCAAAACCGAATTCATCATTAGAGACTGAGATTCCCAGCAATTCAACGATAAATACCAGTGTAGAGTACGGCGGGACAAAATTTTGGACGCCGTTTTTACCGTAAGCCAGCTCTGAAGGTATGTAAAAGCGGTATAAACTTCCCTTGCTCATCAGCGCCAGCCCTTCTGACCAGCCGCTTATTACAACATTCAGAGGAATAATAGCGCCGTTGCTGTCATCTGATTTATCAATCGGAGTTCCGTCCGTCAATGTAACTTCATAGTTNACTCTGACAATAGAATCAGAAGAGGGTTTCTCCCCGTCAGTTTCAATCAGGATTTCATACTGCAAACCGCTTGGCGTTACATGNACTTCGCTNCGCCGGCTGTTCATCGCAAGGAATTCTTCTTCGCGCACTTTGTTCGCTGCGGCTACTTTTTCCATAGCTTCGTACATGGCAGTTTCAACAATCTCTACCGCTTCCTGTTGGGTTAATAACAATTCGGAGTCTTCAATCATGGCTCTGAACCCTTCCGTAAATGCGTTGTAATCAAATTCCAAAGGCGTTGTACTCAGATTGGAAGCGAACAACATTCCGAACGCATAACTTACGCGGGCTTTTTCGCTGGTCATTGCATAATCTTCCTGAATGGCTTTTGCGTGTAAAGCCAATACGGAAAAAAACAGACAAAATAAAATGNCANGCTTCTTCATGTTTTATCCTAATTAATAATATCCAAAAGCTCAACGCTGAAAATCAATGTTGAAAACGGCGGAATAATACCCTGTATTCCGCTTTCACCGTAAGCCAGTTGAGAAGGAATGTAGAAAATAAATTTACTGCCTACGCTCATTAGCTGCACTCCTTCTGTCCAGCCGGGAATAACCCTGTTTATTTCTGTTTCCCAAGGCTCACGGTCATAGGAACTGTCAAAAACCGTGCCGTCAACAAGCCGTCCTTCGTAATGTACAAGTACTGTACTGTTGGACGAAGGTTTTTTTCCTGTTGTTTCATTAATAATTTCATATTGAAGCCCGCTGGCGGTAATTTTAACGCCCGGTTTTTTGGCATTTTCCGCAAGAAAGGAATTTTCCGCCTGTTTTGCTCCGGCATTTTTTTCTTCCGACATTTTTGTAAAAGCCTTATCAAGCAATTCGCTGACTTCTTCCATGCTAAACCGTGTTTTTCCGCCTGTCAGATTGTCTTTAAAACCTTTGACAAACTCGTCAATGTTGGGATTCATGCCNCTTGAATCAATCCAGTTTTTTAAGTCTGCGCCAAAGTACATACCAAGCGCATAAGAAGTATTTCCNTCCATAGTTTCCTGCGCCGCGCCGGAAGCGGAATTTTTATCTTTACAGCCCCAAATAAGGATTGACGCAAATAGGACAGATAATATTTTTACAGGTTTGTTGTTCATTGCTGTAGTATAGAGTGTTTTTGGGGTTATGAATAGGGTTCGCATTGCCTTAAAGTAAAAACTAGGTGAAATGAACCTTGCTTTTTTCTATATTAAGGTATAAAATTTCTTAAAACTATCCCCATTATATTAAGAGGAATAAAAATGGCTGAAAAAAACAAAGTGATGATTGACGGTAATAATGCAGCCGCCTATGTGGCGCATGCTCTAAGCGAAGTAATTGCGATTTATCCGATTACCCCTTCCAGTCCTATGGGGGAATTTTCCGATGAATTTTCCGCTCAGGGGCGCAAGAATATTTGGGGAACTATTCCCGATGTTGTAGAAATGCAGTCCGAAGCCGGAGCGGCTGCGGCAGTACACGGAGCCTTGACTACAGGCGCGCTGTCCGTTACTTTTACAGCTTCTCAGGGTCTCTTATTGATGATCCCTACCATGTACAAGGTTGCAGGTGAATTAACTTCAACTGTTTTCCATATATCTGCCCGNGCTTTGGCTACTTCAAGTCTTTCAATCTTCGGCGACCATCAGGACGTAATGGCGTGCCGCCAGACAGGCTGGGCTATGCTTGCTTCCAACAATGTTCAGGAAGTAATGGACATGGCGTGTATTGCCCATGTTTCGACCCTGCGTTCCCGCGTGCCGTTCCTTCATTTCTTTGACGGTTTCCGCACCAGTCATGAACTGCAGAATATAGAAGAAATCTC
>WRGH01000072.1 GCA_009787285.1 Brevinematales bacterium | reverse complement strand
CCCCCCCCCCCCCCCCCCAATTATTAATTTGTCTAAGCTCAAAGGAAAATCTTGAGACAAAAGAAGAAGGATACGGTGCGCTAAGCCGAATATTTACTAAATACAAAATTAACACGCAAGCAACTGTAAAAAGACCCATCATTAATTTTAGTTTTTTATGTAAACAATTTTTATCTATAATAAGAATGAAGTAAGGAATAATATAAACAATATTGGTAATACGCGCGGTGGAGGCAAATAATACACAGACTAAAAGTCCAATATGATTAATTTTACTAGGATGGTTTATATAGGCATAAATCAACGCCATTAGTACAATACCCCATGCATACATTTGAATTTCCATCATAGTAGTAGGAAAATATATGAGAAAAGGTATAAAAGTAAATGTGACTATCTGCGATATAAATGCTTTTTTAAAACTTCTCGTGCTAAAGTAAACAAACAAAAAGGCTATTGTTAGCAAAATCATATGAATGATTAATGGAGTGATTCCGTTCCATCCTATCACCTTAGCCGTAAAAACATACGGTAGCAAAATAAACAATCCATGCGCACCATAAAAAAGATTATCCGCTATTGATAAAATGTCAGGATGCCATATATAGCCATTATAACCTGCATTATGGGAAAATATACCTTTTTTAACAGCCGCATTAATTTCAATATAGTAATCTGCCATATCCGAATATCCAGGCAGAAATTTTGAAAGAGAGAACCCTGTTATTTGGTTTACGGAAACTGCAAAAGCGGCGAAGAATATCATGGATATTATACATATAAGAAAAAAATTAACTCCATGTTCTATACTTGCTATATAACGTATATCTGTATTTTTAATTATTTGCATAAGTGTTTTTTGGAATAAAAATATTAACAAACAAATAAAAAAGAAGATTACAAATATCAAATACCTAAATAGCTCTTTCATCCATTTGTCGTGATCTTTTAATTCTCTGCCAATAATATTTTCACCAATTCCAATAATTAAATTCCGTATTTGTGGAAGCATCAATATGCAGCAGCACACAATCGCAAAAATTGATATATATTTGAGTATTTTTTCAAGTTTTTCTTTTTCTGTATTGAAATATTCATTTTCTATTTTCCAATTATCACTTGTTCGATATATCGTATTTTTGTGTTAATCATGGTTTCTTTATATAGTAAAATTTTTAAATACCTTCAGCAATCTTTTTTTATGCTCTAAATATCTTTCTTTCGTTAGAGAATAACGCTGTTTTTCTTTGTCCCCTTGACCATCATCGATCAAATAACCTAATGCCTTATTAAAACGAATAGCTCTTTTATTATTAGCCATTATATGGCTGGAAAGGNATTCAATATTTAAGTTTTCAAATGCAAAATCTAAATGGCATAAGGCCATCAGAACACCAATACCTGTATTTAAGTATTTATCTTCGTAAATAAACATTCCCGGTTCTCCGCATTTTTTGGTATAATCAATATCTTTTATATTTACTAATCCTATATTTTCATTTTTGTAAACTGCTATAAAATAATAATTATTTTCATTATTAATTTTATAAACCAGTTTAATTGCATTTCAGGAGATATGTATTCTTTAAAATCCATATACTGAGAAATTTTCGGATCATTCCTCCAATTTCTGACAAGCTCTATCTTATCAAGAGTCAGGCGTTCCAGGATAATATCATATCTTTTAAAAGTTTCCAATTATTTTCCTCGAAAGCTGACGTATCAAATCATATCCGTCCCAGGTTAATGTAAAATCCATAGACTTACCCATTGGTACTGTGCGGTCTATTCCTTTTGGTCTGTATTCCGCAATGAATTCTGTTAATTTTTCTTTGCTCAGACCATAATATATAAGCGTCTGTAAACGTTCACCGCAAATAGGCAGAATGTCTTTCAACTCATTAATGTCTTGCTCAAAATAAAAACCACTGTTGTATTTGAAACGCATAAGTCCTTCATCGGCGTTGTTTACATTGATACGAGTCACATAGCAATCTTCAGTATCCATAAATGAAACAGGCATATTCGCCGCGGTCTTATAAAACATGGCGAGTTTTCCCACTGCCTGAACCGGAGCGAGATCGTACTTCTCTTTCGCCAAAACACGCACGCTTTCCCAAAAGGCTTTTTTAGCCTCTTTTTTACAGTCTCCGATCCAAAAAATAATCCTTGGCGATGTGCAGGCGTTTTGATCTGAAAAATATGTGTCGTTGTAAAAATCCTGCGCTATCTTTGGTTTATCCGAGGCTTTAATATATTCGTCCGCGTTTATTACCGCTATCGAATATCTGTCAGCGAATGTCAATTCCACAGCTCTCGGTTTCAGCGGTGATTGGCGCAATTCATTTATAGTACCGTCTCCGCCCCAGATTACGCGCACATCGCAAACAGATGAAAATCTGTCGTGGAGTTCCTTGTCAGGCGGATATTTCACAAAGCAAAGATACGGCGAAAGATCCGCGTATTTACCGGCAAAAAGCTCGTTTATTGCATCGATAATTATTGTAACCTGCTCAAAGTCTTTACCCGGCAAGCGTACTATATTGGCGTTACCCGCAAGCAATCCAGCCGCAAAGCTAAAGGCGAAGTTTACGGGAACATTAGACGGCGTTGAATGAAAAACAACGCCTTTACCTAGCCGCCATTTCAAATCGTCATAGTTTTCTTTTTCTTTCAACAGCGCAGCTTTTCGGCACCAAAATCCGAACGTTGCGACATCTGAATATTCACGTACCCTCACCAGCCGTTTGGATAAATCATTGAAAAACTCCAACACTTTATCGTCAAATGGCGCAAGCGGTACAGCGTTTACCGCAGCTTCCCAATTACCTGCCAACTGCGTAAGTATCACTGCATCCCCGTATTTCAGCCATCTTAAGCCTTCCATTTATATGAAAATATTTCCCCTTGCGTCCGCAGGGACAAACATCTTCACCAATGATAACGCCCTCGTCCTCCGTTAACAGCGAATGTCCCGGATAAGACTCAGGCAGTACGGAAACAACCTGCACAATGCCCGGCTCGCCTGAGACGCAGGGCGAAAAATCGGTATGGCGGCGTGTGATTATGTCAGAAAACACGCTTGCGTGCATATATCCGTATTCACATTCCATATATACACAGCCTGTTTGTTCTACCATTCCGTAATAATCGTGAATATTGCTTAGTCCGCACACATCCGTCAGCCGCTGTTTAAATTCATCTTTTGAAACGGCTTCGGTTGTCAATTTCTTCCATCCACCGCCATGGATCAGCACACCATTTTGTAAATCAAGTTTATTGCCAAGTTTAAGTAATTCTTTATAAAAATGCAGCCAAACCATAAAGGTGAATCCAAAAAGCAGCACTTTCTTGCCCTTGTGCTTTTCAAGGAATGCATCCATAGCCGGAATATCTATCTCCATATCATCGTTAAGGGCATAAACTCTATCCGAGCCGAATATGGAAAAACCCAATATTCCGGCGCCTCTGGCCGAAAACGAATCGCGGTTTTTTATTACCGAAGGGCTGTCAATAATCAGCATAGGCATACGTTCAGAACCAGTAAACGTCGAAACAATCTTAACCAATACTTTTTGCTGGGCGCTTGCCGTTGCCTTGTCCAGATAAATCTTTGAAACCGCTTGTCCTGTTGTACCTGAAGAAGTTATTACCTTAAAAATATCTTCTTGCCGGATGCTTTTCAATTCAAGTTCCTTAAAAAGACTTACCGGTAAAAAAGGTATATTATAATAGCTTTCGCACTTACCGGCGTCAAAACCTATTCCTCGCATCATGGCGGCATATTCCGGGCAATTTGCAATGTGCCGTTTCGTAAGCTCCAAAAGCCGTCCTGTCAACATTTTTCCCTTTTCAGCTTTATCAAGTGAAAAGGGCGGTATTTGATAGACTTCATCTATGGTCAATCTTGTTCAACTCACTATATAAAATTTTCCCCGCTTCGCTGCGCGGTATTTTATCAATTACAGCAATTTTAAACGCGACATGATTAATTTTTGTCTTTTCAGTCAGGAACTTAATTACCTTATCAGAAGCGGCAGCGTCGCTTATAAAGACAGTCATCTTATCATCAATGCCGCCGCATGCGCAGTCCAAACCCTCAAACGCGCCGTTAAGCAACTGCTCAGTTTCATCAAGATTTACGCGGCTGCCGAAGATTTTAAGAAAGCGCTTTTTTCGTCCGACGATATAATAAAATCCGTCCTCATCGCGCTTTGCCATATCGCCGGTTACCAAAACGCCGCCGCGTTCATCGCTTTTTATCAAATCCGCGCCGCTTTCCGCGTAACCAAGAGTAACATTCGCGCCCTTATAAACGAGTTCGCCTACAACTTCCGGCTCGGTGATCACGTTTCCGTCAACGTCTATCAAACTAAACTCGCCGCCCGGAATGGCAATTCCCATACTGCCGTATTTTTCAAGCGACTTTTCAGCGGGCAAATAGGACATTCGCGCTGTGGCTTCAGTCTGACCGTACATAACAACAAATTTCTTGCCGTTCGCCTGCGCGTACTCGGCGAATTTTTTGTGCAATTCCGGCGAAAGCTTCCCGCCCGCCTGCGTCATGGTGCGTAACACAGGTAAGTCCATCCGAAAAAAACGGAGTTTTTCCAGCATTTCATAAATGTATGGCACACCCCCGAAGGAAGTCGCGCCGTAGTCTTTAAACTGCTGCCAAAATTCCTTTTGCATGAGGGTCTTTTGAGTAAAAATAATGGACGCGCCCGCCCATAAATGGCTGTTGATAATCGAAAGCCCGTAGGTATAACTCATAGGCAGGGTAGTTACCGGGCGTTCGGATGCGTCAAGTCTCAGATACTCAACTATCGATTCTGTGTTCGCCTGTATATTGGCATAGCTTTGCCTTACGAATTTTGGACTGCCGGTAGAACCGGAAGTTGTCAAAAGCAATGCAAGTTCTTTGTAAAGGGGAAAAACCCTGTTGTAAGCCGTTTTAAGCAAGGTATAGCCCCAGACAGAGCATAGCTCTGAACATCCGGAAAACTCNCCTGACATATTCTGCGGCAGCCATAAATAATCCGGTTTATAATTTTCGATAAGCGAGGAAACAAGACCTCTATCAAGCGCAGCGTCAAGCATAACAGGAACAATTCCGCCATTAATAAAGGCAACATAGCCCAGCAGGGAACCTTTCTCATTTATGCAAAAGTTGAAAGCAACCGATCGGCCGCATGTCTTTGAAACGAGCGCTTCGCAAGCGGTTTGCAGTTCAGCATAAGTAATCTTTTCGCCGCTTTCCTCTATGATAGCAATATTAGCGTTGAACTTGCTAAAAATCCACATGGTATTTCTTCAATATTTCCTTGCCTTTTTGAAAGCTGCTGAAGTCGATAATATCATCGGTATCAAGCATAATATCAAAAGTTTCCTCAAGAGCCGCCATGAGCGCCATGTGCCCCACAGAGTCCCATTCGTCGATATCTTGGTATTTAAGCTCAGCAAGTTCATTGCTATCCACGTCAAAAGTACCAGTGAACGCTTTTTCATACTTCTCCTGATTTGTCATTGCTCTTCTCCTATCTTTATATTATTGTAGTACCGTCTATAAAGTAATTATCTAGTTAATTTAAGGGTAATTGCATCCGCTATCTGTCGCGGTAAAAGATCGTTTTGTTCAAGCAAATATTTGTACCCACCAGCCTTTTTATATCCTTGCGAAACGCCAAGTTTCAACATAACAGGCGTATTTTGTTTTTCAGAAAGGTATTCCGCAACTGCGCTGCCCAATCCGCCTATGATATTATGTTCTTCAACGGTAACAATCAGTTTTTTATTAAACAATTCATCAAGTACATCTGTGTCAAGCGGTTTTATCGTATGCATATTGACAACTGAACAGCTTATTCCGGATTCTTCCAGTATTTTTGAAGCTTCCAGCGCGTTGGCCACCATGCTGCCAGCAGCAATCAAGGCTATATCTCTGCCTTCTTTTAGCGTAATTGATTTTTCTATTTGAAAATCATAATCGTTTTTATAAACCACCGGCATATTAGCTGTACCGGTGAGCCTTAAATATGCGGGACCGCCAAAATCGACAAGCGCGGTTATAGCCTTAACTGTTTCAAGCCCATCGGCAGGTGATATGATTGTTAAATTTGAAATTGCCCTTAATGCAGATATATCTTCAAGACCGTAGTGAGTGTTACCGAAAAATTCCATAGCAAAACCCGCCGCAAAGCCAATCAAATTGACCGGTGAACGCATATAGCCCATAAAGTGACGAACAAACTCGCAAGCCCTTAAAGCGGCAAAATTAGCAAATGTTGCAGCAAAAACGCTATAACCACTGTCAGCCAACCCTGCCGCTACGCCTATTAAATTTTGTTCGGCAATTCCTACATTTACAAATCTATCGGGATAATTCGCAGCGAATCTGTCAAGCCCTGACGTATTCCTCAAATCTGCTGAAAGGGCAAAAATCCTGTCGTTTTCCGTGGCCAATTTATCCAATGTAACACCGAATACTCCGCGTTGTCCGAGCATTGAGAACATTCGTATTTCAGAAGATTTATATTCCAACGCAATCAACCTCCCTCAGTGCATTTTGATATTGTTCGTCGTTTAACCGGTTATGATGCCAAATATTATTTTTTTCCATAAATGACACCCCTTTGCCTTTAATTGTCTTTGCTAAAATAACATTGGGCACCTCACCTTCGGAGAGTTCAAAAGCCGCCGTCAATTCGTCTATGGAATGTCCGTCGCAAATCCGCGTTTGCCAACCAAAAGCTTTAAATATGCTTTCCAGGTCCAAGTCCAGTATTTCTTTAGACGCGCCATCCGACTGCATACCGTTATAATCAACAATAGCAACAATGTTACCGAGTTTCTGTTGTTTTGCAAGCATTACCGCTTCCCAGTTGGAACCTTCGTTTAGTTCGCCGTCCCCAAGCAGAACATATATTTTCTTGCTATTACATTGTTTTTTAGCCGCTAACGCAAGCCCGCAGGCATAAGACAAGCCCAACCCCAGACTCCCGCTTGAAAATACAATGCCGTTTTCTATTCTTTTTGAAGGTTGTCCGGGAAAGTCACTGCCGTCAATTTCAAATGAGTCAAGCTGTTCGCCTGTGATAATTCCCGCTTCTCTTAGCGCGGTATAATAAGCAAGTCCGCCATGACCCTTACTTAACACAAACACATCTTGCAGGCGTATTACTTTGATAAACAAGACCGCCAAAATTTCAACCATGGAGAGCGACGGCGCAATGTGCGCCCCTTTGCCTTCGGCGCCCGCTCTGGCTACGAGTCTTAGAATATTCAACCGCATGGATTTAGCGGCGGCGTTCAATTTGTTTATCATTCTATATGCCTCCGCCGCCGTCTACCTTCAAAACCTGCCCGGTTATAAACGACGCATCATCTGACGACAAAAAATAAATAGTTTTTGCCACTTCCTCAGGTTTAGCCAGCCTGCTAATTAATGCGCGGCTCAGTGTTATCGCCTGCAATTTATCTTCCATTTCCTGAGCCATGTCCGTTTCAGTCAACCCCGGCGCGACAGCGTTCACGCGCACTTTGTCATGCAATTCTACACTCAACACCTTTGTCCATGCAATCATCGCCGCCTTTGAAACGCCATACGCAGAATTGCCTGCCCTAAAATCAACACCAGCCACAGAGGCAATATTCACAATAGACGCGTTATTTTTCGCCATTATTTTCAATACGAACTGCGTCAATTCCATATGCGCGAAAAGATTTATGTTGAAAACATCCTTAATTGCTGAAACCGGCGTCATTTGGAACAAACTGCCGTGCGATATACCCGCATTATTCACCAACACATCGACTGTTACATTATCCTTTTTTAATTCCTTAACACATTCTTTCATCAATGACGAATCAAGCATATCAAAATAAACAGGTTTTATAGATATCTTGTTTAGCAAAGCAATTTCCGACAGATGGTTTTCAAATTCCTCTGTATGTTTTCGGGCATGGGCTATTAAGTTCCACCCGTTCTCGGCAAAGACTTTAACCGTCGCTCTGCCAATCCCCCGTGAGGTACCGGTTATAAACGCTGTTTTGTTTTGTGGCAACATTTAAAATGCTCCATATTAACTATCACATATCGCATAAATAACAAAATCATAAGTTCCATATACATGTGCCCGAAAAAATAATTTATATTCCGCCACGAGTGACTTGATATATTGCGGAATTGTTATTAAATCTTTTGCTCTGTGATAGGCGCAAATGGCAAGTTTAGGTCTGTATTTCCGTATAGTCTGTTCCGCACCCTTCAATGCGTTGAGTTCTGCGCCCTCTATGTCCATTTTAATAAATGTTATCCCCCCCCCCCCCCCC
>WRGH01000071.1 GCA_009787285.1 Brevinematales bacterium | reverse complement strand
TGGGAATGGTAACGAAATTCGCTAAATTTACACCTATGGTGAGAGATCATAATACGGAAAAATAAACTTGATAAAAAATATTTTCTGATGTAATATTAGGAGTGGAGGGGAGTATGGCTTATATTGACGAATATGATTTTCATCTTTTAAAGAATGAAGCTGAAATCATGGTGATTCGGGAAATTGAAAATCAACTGAGTGATAATTCCGTTGAGGTGTGTAAGTGCAATGAATGTATTGTAGATATGGCCGCGATTGCGCTTAACACGGTAAAACCTTTGTACCGTTTTTCCCTGCTGGGAACCCTTTATGCGTCTCAGGCTATGACAGAACAATCTTATGCCAACAGCATTAAAGAGGCAGTAACAATGGCGATAGAAANGGTGAAGAGTAATCCGGCCCACGATTAACAATCATGGCTGTTATTAAACGTTAAGCGTTACTGATTTAAAAGTTTACCGGATATTTCCGCAGTGTCCGTCTTTCTCGTCATTTTCCAGCTGGGTGAATATAAACTGAAAACAGCGAGTATTTTTCCGTTTTTGTTATCATGCCACGATATGTTTCCCTCGCTGTCAAGACAGATAAAGAATTTTTCGCATCCAAGTAATTTGATCGGCAGTCCGTTTGTTCTTTCAAAAAAAATATTTTTTTCCCCTAAAATAAAAGCGCCTTCATTATCGCAGGCTATTGCAGGGGTTTTGGATGATTCTGCAATTGATAAATTAATTGCTTCTCCATGATATTCAAATANCCTTACCGGAGATGCTGTAAGAGAAAGGCTTAAAATAACAGTTTTTATTTTGTTTCCTTCGCGTTCTATGGATTCAGCGTAGATATTTCCCGAATTTCCCGCATATACTGTTATTCCTGCCTGTATATTGTAAGGAACGCGGATTGTTTCGCCTGTTTTATAATTTATAAAAAGAAACGGACTGTTATTATTGGCNGTACTGCGGCTTAAAGCAAGATATTGATTGTTTATAAAGACAGCGTCATTTGCTCCAGGCGAAGTATAGGAAAAATCCGCTTTTGCAGGCAGTTTTTCAAGGTTATATACAGACAATATGCCCGCTGAATCGAGAGCAATGATATTTCCGTATCCGTAAGAAATTAAACGCAATGGATAACGACCAATCATAAAATTAAGTTTATGTTCGCCGATGAGATGATTTGAATTTANAATCTGCGGAAAAAATACTGTATTGTCTGTCTGCCAAAGAATGAATTGGTCTTCGTTTTTTAAAGAAGGCGAAGGTATTGGCGTTATTCGTTTGTAGCTGCGTTTGTTTTCCAAAATCAGCGTATCATTGTTTTTTAAAAGATTGTAATCCANAGGAAGGAAAAATAAGTCGCCGTTTTCTGTAAATAAAGCGGCTGTTTTTTCTCCTGCGGATATTTCCGTTATGCGTGTTTTTTTTTCTGTTGTCATTGGAATTATCCTGTTCTGCTCGCCGAGCAAAAGGAGNCTGCCTTGCGCAGTAGCAAAGACAAGATTTTCGTTATATGCTAATTTATTAAACTGGATTGTCACTTCAAAAGGCAGGGTAAGCTGACGGCGTATAACTAGTTTTCCGTTCCTGTCTACAGTGTAAAAGTATAAAACAGAAGTATTGTTTCTGCGGCTAAGGCAGTAAAAACCTTCGTCTGAAGCGAATAACANGGCGTCCTTTTCAATATTTTCCGCGCTGTCGATTATTTCGCCTGTNACTGCGTTTACAATCAACAGTCCTTTTGAATTTATTCCCGCAAGGAAACGATTATTGCCAAAAAGATGCAGGCTTGCCATGTTTTCCGGCGCATTGAAACGGTTTGAAACAGAACCGGATTCCATCTCCAGATACAAAATCTGTCCTTTGTACTGTGAATAATCCGGTCTTGATACAATGTCCATGTAATCATTGTATTCTGATTGATAAAGCATCATAATTTGCTCACCCCTGCCTGTTACCGCCAATGTTACTGAGCCGTGCGGAATTTCAGGAACTGAAACAAGCTCTCCCGTTTTTGAATTAAGCAGGGCAAGGGGATAACCGTTAAAACCAGCGGCAATAATAAAGCTGCCGCCGGCAGAATAATTAATATAAGTTAGAGGGTCCGAAGAATATACAGAAAATAATTTTTTCTTAAAGGTATAGTTCCATACGGAAATCCTGTAACCGCCTATACCGTCCGTTTCCGTTATACATATTTCTTCACGCAGAGGATGCGTAACAAGGGCTTCGATTCTGTCTATCGTCAGTTGAAAACGCTCGATAGCGGCTCTTTGGGCTATGTTCCATATTACAATAAAACCGTCTTCCCCGGCGCTGATAATATTTTTGCCGATATTGGCGAGCGCTGTAATTTTACCTAAGTGTCCCCATGTTATATCAATAGTAAACAGCGGAACAGCAAAAACAGAAAACAAAAACAAAAAAGAAAACAGCCTTTTTAGAAATATATTTTTCATTTTAAAGCGTCCGGACGCAGAATGTTTTGAACCGACAAATACGAACGTACACGCAGGGATGTAAAAGTTTCACTTTTAGGGCGTTTCTTATAGTCTTGCATGGTTTTTTCATAAAATTCGTGCGGAACTCTCATTACGGCTACTTCATCCTTTCTAATCCCGTTAAGGTGAAATTCAATGCCTTCAGAGCTTGCGCCGTAATACCATGCGTTAATATCCTTATCAGGATAATTTTCTTCTGCTTTGGCAAGAAGATACGATTTTATCGTTTCAATTATAATCGGTTCAAGATTATCTTTTATTACGGCGAGTCGATCCGCCATTTCCGGAAAACCGATAACTGTTTCATAAGGCGTATTTTCTTTTTTTCTGCGGTAAAATTCTCCGCGTTCCAGCTCGGGCAGGACTTCCATTTTTAATTTTTTTGATTTCCAAATAATCACAATCCTGAATTCGGGCTTGTGTTTTTTCCGGCAGACAGTGCAGTCATAGCTCATGAATGTGCCGCTTAAAATATTATCAAGGTGTTCCGGTTTTAAATCCAGATCAATTTCTTCTTCAATATCAATTGAAAAATTATTGCCGCACGGACAGGCAATATCCTGTTTCATAGCATAACCTCCTTAATATTGCTGCCGTATATTATCTGTACGGCTGTTTATTACCGGATAAAAAACAATATATCTCCAAATAATGCAAGGGCCATTAAGCCGAAAATAAAAACCATGCCGCAAGTTTGAAAAACCGATATAGCTTTTGGATGCGCCGGTTTTCTTCTAATTAATTCAACAATAAAAAGAATGATCATGCCGCCGTCAAGAATGGGCACGGGCAGAAGGTTCATTACGCAGATTACTATGGAAATAAACGCAAGAAAATTCGTAATTGAACGAACGCTTGTTCCAAACCCCTGCTCAAAGCCCTGCGTTGCCATTTCACCAATCATATAAGTTATGCGCACAGGTCCTGAAACTGCCTTTGTAAGATCTATACCTTTAAAAAGAAGCCTAAGGCTTGTTATTGAAATAGTCAGCGTTTTCCAGCTTTCCTTTACTCCCTTTGCGATTGCAGACGGTAACGAAAGATTTGGAGTGCGGTAACTGATGCTGTCCCATGTAATTCCGATTTCGTTTTTTATTTCATCATTATTGAATTGTACTTCTCCGACAGCGCCGGCCCTATCATAATCAAGAACAAGCCTGTCAGGATTTTGCTCGACGATTTTCATCAGATCCATGGAGTTACGTAATTTCTGACCGTTTGCGCCTGTTATACGATCTCCGGGCATTAATCCTGCCAGTTGCGCCGGGCTGCCGTCTTTTATGTTTTTTATTACAGGGTCTACCCAGAAGTATACGCCTATTTTTCCGGCGCCTGTAGATTTATCAAGGGACGGAGTAACATTTAGTTTTATTAATTCTCCGTTCCGTTCAACCAGTACAGGAAGGGCTTTGTCGGGGTTTAACGCGATATTTTCCTGTACTTCATGATGATAGGAAATGGGTTTACCCGCAATTTCTATTATGCGATCTCCCGTTTTAAGCCCCGCGGAATCAGCCGGATAGGTTTCACCCGGAATTATTTCCGAAGCAAGAATAATTTTATTTGAAAGAGTATTTATTTCAAAACCGAACCCCCAAAGGAAGGAGAGCAGGATAACCGCAAAAATCAGGTTAAAAAACGGACCGCCGAAATGAACGAAAATTCTGGCGGCGGGACCGGCTGCAAGGTATGAACCGTTTTCCGGTTTTTCCCCGTTATGCATATTTTCCCACAATTCACCGTAGTCGGCTTCTCCCTTCATTTTGCAGTATCCGCCGATTGGGAACATTCCAAGCCGGTATTCTACCGTTCCTATTTTCTTTTTTAATATCGGATTTCCCCATCCGATTGAAAAAGCGTCTACATCAATTTTTGCCAGCCTTGCAGTCAGAAAATGTCCCAGTTCGTGAACAAAAACCACAATTCCAAGCCCGAAAAGTCCAAGAATAATTTTTATGAATATCATAATTTCATTATGCCATTTTATTGATTATTTTTACAGCCTCCAGCCGCGCGTCAGCGTCCGCTTTTAATACGGTTTCTTTGTCGCTGTAATTGAACGCCCAGTCTTTTTCCAGAACAATACCTGTAATTTTTGGTATGTCAAGAAAACCGATTTTTTTGTTAATAAAAGCGGTAACCGCTTCTTCATTTGCCGCGTTATACGCACAGGGATAAAGGCCTCCTTTTNTTGCCGCTTCCCTTGCAATACCCAGCATTGGGTATTTTTCCGTGTCCGGTTTTTCAAATTCCAAAGTTAGGGCGTCAAAGCTTAACGCATCCAGATCAAGAGGCGCAGTATNCGGCCAATGAAGAGCGTCATGAATCGGATGGCGCATATCAGGCTTTGAAAGCTGGGCGTAAAAAACGCCGTTACTTAGCCGTATCATGGAATGTACAATACTCTGCGGATGTATCACAACTTTTATTTTATCTACAGACATATCAAAAAGCACGTATGCTTCGATAATCTCAAGTCCTTTGTTTGCCATGGAAGCTGAATCGATCGTTATTTTCGGTCCCATTTTCCACGTAGGGTGGGCGAGGGCGTCCTGCGCCGTTACTCNTTCCATTTCTTTCAGACTTAGCTTTCTAAAAGGNCCGCCCGATGCCGTAAGAATAATTTCGTTGATTTTCAACGAAGAATGNGCTTCAATCAATTTAAAAACAGCCGAGTGTTCCGAATCAACAGGTATTATTTTTACTTTTTTTTCATTTGCAAGACGAAAGNCAAGCCGCCCTGCCATGACAACTGTTTCNTTGTTGGCAAGCGCAAGGTTAGAGCCTGCTTCAATTGCCGCAAGAGAAGGCTCAAGTCCCGCCGCTCCNGATATGCCGTTTATGGTTATGTCAGGCCGGACGTTTTTTATTGTTTCAATTAATTTTTTCCCCCCGCCTTCTTCTCCGGAAAGGACGCAAACGGCGGAAGGCCATTTGTTTTTTAACTGTTCAAGTTCGCTTCTTTTGGAATGCGCTGATATAAGCGCAACATCAAAAAGCTCGCTTTCCCTGCTGATTATGTCAAGCGAACTTTTGCCGATAGAACCGGTCGCCCCAAGAACCGCGATGCGTTTTTTCATTAATTAAACAGTGAAAAAAAAGACTTTGTAGAAAAAGTAAAATACAGGGGCTGCAACGCAGATGGAATCGATTGAATCAAGGATTCCGCCGCGCGCAAGAAATAAAGTGCCTGAATTTTTAAAGTCGCAGCTTCTCTTGATTGCCGATTCTGAGAGGTCTCCGAGCGCCGCGAAGATACTGGTAAAAAACCCCAGTACAATTGCCTTTTCAGGCAGGGCGGAAACCGGATTGCCGAAAACAGACGGAAACAGTATTGCAGTTCCGGCGGAAATTACTATTGACGCTAACAAGCCTCCTGAAAAACCGGCAATACTCTTATTGGGGCTTGCAGGGATTATTCCCCGGTTGTTTTTTCCAAAAAGATTTCCGGCAAGCCATGCGGTTGAATCGTTTAGAAAAACAATTACCAAAAATAAAAGGATCGCGCCGGAATTTTCCCAAGCGCTCATTTTTACAAACCAATACAGAAAAAAGGACGGATAAGCAACTACGGAGAATGCCGCGGCAATGTTGTTAATTACATTTTCCATTTTTGCCTGACTTGTAAAAGCCTTCGATAACAATACCCACATTATGCCTGTCATTATNAACAGTAGAATTATCCATTGGGGAAAATTAAGGCTTACAGTTAACGTCGCCGCCAACGGCGCAAGAGAACCAAAGATAAAGGCTTCAATTTTACNGACATTAAGCTGTTTCTTTTCCAGCATTGCGGAAAATTCAACCGCGCCGGCTGCGGAAAAAAGAATTATTAATATGTTAAGGACAAGATGCCTGTAATAGGGAAGAAAAAGAATAATAATAATAAATACCGGAACACCGATAAAAAAAATTAACAGCCTCTCTGTATGTTTCTTCATGTTTTATTCCTTTCAGGCGACATTAATAACGCCGCCAAAACGCCTGTCACGTTTGGTATAATTTTCAATTGCTTCTTCCAAATCAGTTTTTTCCCAGTCAGGCCAAAGCTTTTGCGAAACATAATATTCGGAATACGCCCCTTCCCAAAGCAGGAAATTGCTTGTACGGTATTCACCGGCGCTGCGAATTATTAAATCAGGATCGGGTATGTCAGGATTATCTAAAAATGCCGAAAAATCTTTTTCCGTTAAATCCGCTAAGGAAGTTTCAGGCGAACGGTTTGCAGCTAACTTTTTGAACGCGCGTACAATCTCGTCTCTTCCGCCGTAATTAATTGCAAGAACAACCTGCATTCCNTNAAAACCGGAAGTTTGTTCCATCGTATCCTGAATTTCTTTTTGAATATCAGCGGGTAATCCTTCCATGTCCCCTGTAAAACGGACGCGGATACGATTCCTTTTGCTGAAATCAAATTCCGACTTTAAAAACTGTTTAATAAGACCCATAATAAAACCCACTTCTTCCGAGGTGCGTTTCCAGTTCTCCGTAGAAAAAGCGTAAAGAGTCAAATACTTTACGCTTAAATCGCTTGCGGCTTTTGTAATTCTTTTTGCCGCTTTTAGCCCTTCAAGATGCCCCTGCGTCCGCACAAGTCCTCGGCTGGTTGCCCAGCGTCCGTTTCCGTCCATAATAATGCCGATATGAAGCGGTACTTGCATTAAACTTCCATTATCTCTTTTTCTTTTTCTTCCAGAACCTGATTAACCTGATTAATATAATTGTCTGTAAGTTTTTGCAGTTCCGCAGATTCCTTGCTTTCGTCATCTTCGGTAATTTTTGAGTCCTTTAAAAGTTTTTTTAGCTCGTCATTGCCGTCTCTGCGAATATTACGTATTGACACTCTTGACTGTTCCGCCTGATTTTTTGCAAGTTTGACAAGTTCTTTGCGCCTTTCCTCCGTAAGCGGCGGTATAGAAATACGAATCACCTTGCCGTCATTGGACGGGTTAAGCGATAATTCCGAAGAGCGGATTGCTTTTTCAATTTCGCCGATTAGGTTTTTATCCCACGGCTGTATAACGACAAGGCGTGCTTCGGGGATAGAAATGTTGGCGACCTGATTTAACGGCGATTTTTCCCCGTAGTAATCAACTTTTATTCTGTCAAAAAGCGAAGCTGAAGCGCGCCCTGTTCTGATAGCGGCAAACCCTTCTTTAAGGCTTGCTACTGTTTTTTTCATTCTATCTTCATTGGAGGAGACAACCTGCATACGCTACTCCGCCTGGCCTACTTTAAAATAGACATAACTGTTTACTGCAAGTTTTGCTCCGGCTTTTTTTGCGCATTCATCGATGGCCTTTTCAACCGTCAGTTTTTCGTCTTTCACATAACCTTGTTCAAGAAGACAGATTTCGGAAAGGTATTTATTTACCTTGCCCTTTAAAATTCCCGCAAGTACGTTTTCCGGCTTCCCTTTAAGTTTTTNATCTTTATCCATTTGCACTTTAAAAATTTCTTCCTGTTCCTTGACCCATTTCTGATCAATCTTACTGCGGTCAATTGCCGCGGGGTTAAATGCCGCGATGTGAAGCGCAATAGAGAAGATGAAAGATTTTACTTCTTCGTTTTTGAATATTTCCGGTTTGTCGGATTCGCATTTTACAACTACTCCGATGTTGCCGTCTCCGTGTATGTACTGAGTAAGGTATTCGTTTGAAGAAGCCTTTANAAGGCAAAGCCTCTTAAGTCCCATATTCTCCCTGATTTTTGTGGCAAGTTCCTGAACCATGCCGTTAAGCTCGTCATTNGGGGCGGATAGGTTTTTCTCCAGAACTTTGTCAGCTATGACGCCGCCAAGTGTGATAAAATCGGGATTTCTCGCGACAAAGTCTGTTTCAGACGAAAGCTC
>WRGH01000070.1 GCA_009787285.1 Brevinematales bacterium | reverse complement strand
TTTTATACCTTGAAGTTTTGCCTTTGGCAAAACTTCATAAGCATTTATTGAAACGGCATCCATGCCGTTGGCGAAATTTCGGCTCATTGGGATAATATTACCATTTTCTGGGGAAGGTGTCAAAAGAATAATGTTGGGGGAAATGCCTTTTTTGCGAATTTACAATTGCTTATTATTTTGCTCGGTATACCGTATGATCTCCGTGCGCTCCGATTAACTTTTGGTTTACCGTATCCACCATTAAATCCATGCCTTCAATTGGAAGAACGCCCAGCAAAAATTCAGGCGCGTCTTCTATTACCACTGCTGACATTACAACAGAACGGTTTTCCCAGTTAATCTCCAGCGCTTCGGTCAGTTTGCACGTTTCCGTTGCGTCGTTTGCAAGGCTTATTTCCCGTTCCCCTATAACGTCAAGCCCGAGTTGTTGAAAAAGCTGTTCATTGATGACCAGCGTGGTAGCGCCGGTATTCACCATAACGTCAATTGTTGCTTGACGGATTTTATCTTTCGGCAGGTTTCCTTTTTTGGCATTAAACACATCCCTAACGTTTCTTAAGGTGATTTGAGTGTTTACATGTCCCATACTGTTAACCTCTTTATAGTGCGGTGACTACCGCACAGTTAAATCGAACAGGAAACAAAGTTTCCTGTTTGCTCCTTGCTTATTTGTACAGATATATCACAGTAACAAACGGTTTTCAAGTGTGCGGTTACATTTTCGGAAAACAGGGGTAAGGCAGCTGCCTCTTGGCGGCATTAAGG
Source organism: Brevinematales bacterium (assembly GCA_009787285.1). GTDB lineage: Bacteria > Spirochaetota > Spirochaetia > Treponematales > Breznakiellaceae > WQXQ01. The sequence goes on along the minus strand of WRGH01000070.1, from coordinate 7,687 downwards.
AGCGCATCACTTACGCATATCCGTACCTGAATTTTGTTTAGTGGCAATAAAAAAATAGTTTGGGGAAAATGGCATTTTACTGTTTGTTATTCATATTCCAATAGGAGAGCAGTTTGCCTAGTACTTCCTCAAAATCAATTGGTTTACCGACATGGCTGTTCATGCCGGCCTCAAGGCATTTTTCAACATCCTCTTTAAACACATTCGCAGTCATTGCAATAATCGTTATAGTTTTTGCCGCCGGAATATCAAGCGCTCTTATACGCCGCGTAGCTTCATAGCCGTCCATTTCCGGCATCTGTATATCCATGAAAATCATGTCGTACTTATACGGGGCGTCTACAAACATACGAACCGCTTCTGCGCCGTTTCCCGCGCAATCTATCTCCAGTTTTGTCGGTTCAAACAGGGTCTGTACAATTTCGCGGTTAATTTCCACATCTTCAGCCAGCAGTATGCGCCGACCGGCAAAAATACCCGCAATTTCCGCAGCCTGCGATTTTTCCGCCTGCCGTTTGTCTACGCCGAGACATTCATTAATGACTTCCGCAATGGTGGAAGGGAACAGGGGCTTGGATAGGAATTTATCAACGCCTGCCGCTTTCGCTTCATCGGCAACCGCGCTCCATTCCGCGGAGGAAATCATTATTACAATTGAATGCTCCGTAACACGCGACTTTATCTCACGGGCAAGCTGTATTCCGTCCATAACCGGCATTCTCCAGTCTATAAAATAGATATGGTAACCGCCATTTTGATCTATAAGTTGAAGCGCTTTTTCCCCGCTTATGGCAACATCGCACATTATGTCGAAGCTTTGCACTATTTCAAGGAAATATGTTAAAATATCCGGGTCATCGTCTACTGTCATAATACGGATATTTCTCAAATTTATATCAGCTGACAAAAGCGTATGTTTTTCTTCAGAACCGCGCTGCAGCTGAATGGTAAACGTAAAAACAGAACCTTTTCCGGGTTCTGATTGTACCCAAATACTGCCGCCCATCATTTCAACTACGCTTTTGGAAATTGCAAGACCCAGCCCCGTACCGCCGTATTTGCGGGTTGTGCTGGATTCGGCCTGTTCAAAAGAGTTGAAAATCTTTTCCTGCTGTTCACGGTTTATACCGATTCCGGTATCGCTGACCGAAACTTGCAGGGTACAGATGTCGTTTCCTTTTCCCGCAAGACGCACGGCAAGGGTAATGGAACCTTTTTCCGGCGTGAATTTGATTGCGTTTCCCAGCAGGTTTGTAATAACCTGCGCTATACGCTGATCGTCCCCTATGAGCATACGGGGAATAGAACCGTCAATATACACTGAGAATTTTTGCTGTTTTTCTTCTACGCGGAAATTGACGACATTTACTACACGCCGGAGCATCTTTTCAAGATCAAATTCCGCAGGAGTAAGTTCAAATTTGTTAGCCTCAATTTTGGACATATCCAGAATATCGTTAATCACGCCAAGCAGATGGTTCGAAGCGTCCTCTATTTTCGAAAGACAGTAATCTTTGCGAACTGGATCAGAAGCGGACTTCCCTATCGTAGTCATGCCTATTATGGCGTTCATCGGCGTACGTATCTCGTGACTCATGTTGGCAAGAAATGCGCTTTTATGCTTGCTTTCTATATCCGATCTGTGTTTTGCGGCGTCAGCGCGAATGAGAATGATAATCAACACTACCGCAAGTGATATACCCAATATACTTAGTTCCAGCGCCATATTGATTACAGGCTGATAATATAATTTTTTTGGAGGGAAAAGNCCTAAATACCAACCATTCTCAAGCGTCCTGAAGAAACCGATGACCTCTTCTCCTTTCCAGCTAACCCANTCGACTTCTGAGATTTCTCCCTTTTGTACTAAATCATCAACTAAAGCTGAAAGGGAGATATCCGGATTATCCATTTTCATTCCGACATAATCCGGATTGGGATGACCAAGTATTTCTAAATCCTGACTGACCAATACTCCGTAGTTGTTGCCTTTTAAAGAAGCGGTATTAACAACTCTTTCTCCGATATAAGCTGCCCGTACATCAATAGCCACAACGCCTATACGCTTCCCGCCGCTGTCAAAAATACAATGGGAGTATGAAAAAACGGTTTCGCCTGTTACTGTATCTTTATACGGTAATGTATAAGCAATGTCACGGTCGGTCTTAACGGCGGCTTCGTACCATGGACGTTCCGGCGGCTTCCAATCATCCGACGGCTGCCAGCCAATACCGTTAAAAAAGAACGGACCTTCCGGTGATATTTCTATATAGCCGAATGGGCCGTTAGTGCTGTAAATGCCATTATTTCTTAAAAGTAAATGCTTTGATATATCCGTATTAAAAGCGGTCAATTTTGCGGCATCATCTCCGCGCAGAATTAAACTCTGTATGGATTGCGCAAATTCATCCANTATCGTACTTGATTCCAGCAAATCAGAGTTTACCTGAGATTCCATATAGTCAAGTACGCTTTCAGCATTGCGCAACAGATTGGCCTGCACTATTTTGCTGGTGATCATGTAGCTTGATATAACCATCAATAAAAACGCAAAAAAGGTAAACAAAATTTGTATATACAGNGGGCGTTTTAAGAAAAATTTCAGTATCATAATATTCATCATCAGCCTTCCTAAAAGTCAATGCCTTGAATATATACTATAGAAGCTAATTCCCGATTTATCAACACGTATTTTATGCCCAATTTCATATTACTTTTTTCAATGGTTATTGAAAAACAAGCGCTTTTTTTGTGTTGAATTCAGGTTATTGATATTGTCTTAGTTTTTGACCTGATAGGCCTTAACTGTTCTTTTGTTACTTTTCTTGGATCGTTTATGCCGATTGGNAGNTCCCTGCCTTCCTCTGCCGGNACATTTTCTTCTTCAAAACTGCCGTCGCTGTCCCAAAGTTCATGCTGAGGCGGATCTTTTCCTTCTTCAATAGATAACTCTTCATTTTCAAGCCGCACGGCGATCAGTTTTGTAACGCCGGATTCTTCCATTGTTACGCCCAAAAGCGTTCCCGCTCCGGTAACGGTTTTTTTGTTATGCGTAATTATAATGAATTGGCTGGAGTCGCTGAATTCCCGCAGAAGATGAACGAACCGCCCGACATTCTGTTCGTCAAGCGCGGCGTCAATTTCGTCCAGCAGACAGAAGGGACTGGGCTTTACCATATACGTTGCAAAGAGAAGGGCGACTGCCGTCATAGAACATTCGCCGCCTGAAAGCAGGCTTAAATGTTCAAGTTTTTTGCCCGGCGGCTGCGCAAATATTTCGATGCCGGATTCCAGCACATGATTTGTATCTGAAAGACGCAGTTCCGCGCGTCCGCCGCCGAAAAGCCGCCGGAACATATTGTGGAAATTCTTTTTTATGCGGTTATAGGTTTCAAGGAATAAGGCGGAAGATTCCTGGCGGATTTCAGATGTCAAGCTTTCCAAATCTTTNCGGGCTTTTTCAAGGTCTGCCATTTGATTAGTCAGGAAATCGTAGCGCTGCTTTGTTTCCGCAAATTCTTCAGGGGCCATGAGATTAACAGACCCCAATTCTCTCATTTGATTNCGGGCGGATGCTAATTTTTCACGTAATTCCGCAGGAGCCGTTGTAATAGAAAAAATACGTTCTTCAAATTCCATTAAATCTCTTGAGTGCGTCTCCCTGAAATTTTCTTGAATGTTTTTAATTTCTGTTTCGGATTGAACCAACTCCAGATGTATCTTCTCCAGCGCTTCCTGTACTTTGGAAAGTTCCATCATACGTTTGTTAATCACTGCCTTTTTACCCGCTACATTGTCGTTTCTTTTACGGATGTCTTTTTCAAGTTTTCCAAGCTCTTCTGTAGATGCGGCGGTTTTATTTTCCAGTCCCGTAATTTCTTCGTGTAAGGCGTTAATGCGTCCGTCAATTTCTTCCAGTCTTTTCCGGTAAAGCGTAAGTTCGTCCCGGATATTTATTAAAAGACCTTCCTGCCCCGAAAGCTCGCGCCTGATAAGCCTTGCCTGTTCTTCCGCAGACTGCGCGCGGGCATTCATATGTGCGCGGTTAACCTTCATGTTCTCCAGCGTTGCGCGGTATTCGTCAATTTTCGCCATTAGATTGATATTTTCGTTTTGCAGATTTTTTATCCGCTGCCGCCGCTCTTCTATGCTGTCTTTAACATTCCTGATATTTGTGTCCAGCGCGCGTTTTCTTGTAATGATTCCCTGAGGCGCAAGAAATCCGTCAATGAAAGTCGGCGAATACTCCAGGTAATTATGAAAAAGAGACTCGGCTTTTTCCGCTCCGGCTGCGGCTTCTGCCAGTCCTTCAGCAAGCGTTCTTGTTATGCGTTCCAGTTCCGCTGTATCNACGCTGCTGCCGGACGCGGCTGCGTAGGTAAGATCGTGAATTAACGCTTCTTTTCCTGAAAGAACTGTGCGCAGGCGACCGAGCGTTTCATGTAAAGCTGCTTCCGCATTTTTACGTTCAACAGCGGAATNCCCCGCCTTTTTTAAGCCGGCATCAAGCTCCGCAACAATATCATCCGTTATTTTTGCAAGATCTTTTTCAAGAGAGGCAAGTTCTTTTCCTATGCTGTGAATTTCTTCATCGGCTTTTAACGTTTCTTTTTCATTTTCGTTTATGCGGGAGGCGGCAAGCTGGATATTTTCTTCAAAAGAACGAATATTTTCCTCTATGTCTTCGCATTGTTTGCGCAGATCACTGACCACTGCATCCTGACCTGCCGCATCATTGTTTAATTCAGTTATTTTTTGGAGAGATTGTTTTTCTCTTTCTTCGTTTTGTCCGATTTTTATTTTGTTTTCGCCGCGCTGCTCGTTGAAAAGACGTATTTCGTTTTCACGCGCATTTTTTTCCAGCGCAAGACCGTATATGTTTTTTTGCAATTCTACAAGGCGCGTTTCCATAGAGTTTACTTCGTCCATGTTCGCTTCCAGAGCCTTNTTNTCCGCTTCCATTTCAGCGCGAATNCTGTCGCGGTCTTCGCTCCTGCGGCGCAAAGTTTCGTTCCGTTCATCTCTTTCGTATCTGAATTGTTTTAACCGCAGAAGCTGAATATCCAACTCAAAATAAAAAATCTTATCGCGCAGAGCNCGGTATTTCAGGGTTTTTTCCGATTGAATTTTCAGGCTGTCGTGAGAACGTTTTACTTCNTTAAGAATTAAATCTACATGGCGTACGTTTTCTTCGGTTTTCGCAAGGTTCCTTTCCGCTTCCGCTCCCCGTTCCTTGAAGCGAGTAATACCGGCTGCCTCTTCNAACAAATACCGCCGTTCTTCGGGCTTTGAAGAAAGTATCTGGTCAATTTTTCCCTGTTCCATTACCGAGTATGCAGTCTTGCCTATGCCTGTATCCCAAAAAAGTTCGCGAATGTCTTTTAAACGCACCTGCGCGCCGTTTATAAAATACTCNCTTTCCCCGGANCGGTAGAGCCGCCTTTTAATTTCAATTTCCGGCATATCCATCGGCAGCAGGCCTGTCTCATTTGTGATACTCAATGTTACTTCAGCCATATTCAGGGGTTTACGGGTTTCTGTACCTCCAAAGATAACGTCTTCCATTTTTTCGGCGCGCAGGGATTTAATAGCATGTTCTCCCAGAACCCATTTGACTGCATCAACAACATTTGATTTTCCGCAGCCGTTCGGACCCAGCAGAGCTGTAATACCGTCGCTGAATTCTATCTCCGTACGATCGGCAAATGATTTGAAACCGTGAATAGTAAGGCGTTTGAGAAACATAAGTTCCTTAATATATCATGAAAAACCGGCGCTGGGGAATGCCTTACAATTAAGACTATGCCTGTTTTTCTTTTTTAAAACTTGAAGAAAATTTTTCAATTAAAGTATCGAACTGTGTTTGGCTGTTTATTCCGTAATTTTCCAGCGGCGCAGAATCAAGCTGGTCAAAGGCTGTATTGCCGTTTTCGTATTCACAGAACATATTGGCAATGTATACAGCGTCCACAATGTTTTTTAATTCAGCGGGAGCATCGCCCGGAACATGGTGGTAACGAATTGCTCCTACAAGGATTTCAGGGAAGTTCCATTTTTCCGCAATCATAGCTCCCAGTTCAGCGTGATTCATACCTGCGGAAAGATTTTCAAATGTGGACGCAGGGATATTTTTATCTGTACAGACGCCTTTTATTTTTTCCAGTAATTCCGGATGAACATTTGAAAAAATAATTTTCCCCATATCGTGCAAAATTCCCCCGACATATACGTCGTCCAGAAGGTTAGGATCGTTCTTGAAATTTTTAACCAAATTGTATGCGTAAAATGCCGTCCTGTATGAATGTTCCCAGAGTTTTTTCTTGTCTTCTGTATCGTCGCCCAAAACTTTTACTGTTCCGTATGAATAAAGCAGATTCTTTATACCATTGATACCGATCATGTTAACCGCTTCTGAAATATTATCTACTTTTTTAGACATCATATACTGCGCGGAGTTGACAATTTTTAACAAATCGGCTGTTAATGCCGGATCTGTGGAAATTTGCTTTGCAATTGTAGCCATATTTGTATCAGGATCGGCAATAAGTTTTTCAAGAAACATTATGTTTTCCGGAAACGGAGGCAGATCGTTTATATTTTCTACAATTTCATCTGACAGAACAGAAATGTTCTCCAATGTGGCATGATCAAGAGGTATTGATATTGCGGCGGATGTGTATTTGTCCGTTGTACGGATGTTAAAATATTCATCATCAAGCCCAATTTTTTTCAGCATCAAAACAAGGATAACAATGCCAAGCCCTGCGCCTTCCGAATCATCAAATATTTGGTTCAGGGCGTCTTCCAGAGTTTTGTATTGCCTTGACCTTGCAATCTTATCCTGAATCCTGAGCAGTTCCATTTTCGTTACTTTTACATTATTGCGTATTTCTATGTGGATTGTATTTTTATTTATCTGCAGAATAACTTTTATATAAAGACCTTTTTCTTTTTGCATTTGAAGGTAATGGTCTATATTTCCCATAGTTTCTTTTTTTAACTTTTCCATGCCATATTTATAATCCTCTTCATCATTTATATCCAAACCGCGTTCAATAAAAAAAACGCGTTTGGTATTGGCTTTTTTGGCGTTAATTACAAGTTCCTGCACACAGTAAACAATATAGTCTTTCAGTTTTGTCTGATCCGTATGCCTGAGGAATGCGTCAATAACCTGCTCAATATAAATTTCAATTTCTTTGGGAAGCGTATATGTGGTAATTGTCAGTGGAAGTCCTGACTGTATGGCTTTTTTAATCTTTCCTTCATCTACAGCCAGCTCAGGAGCAGAGGCCATTATAAACCCGCCTTTAAGTCAATTTTCTTAAATTTTATAGTATTATTTATTAACAAGTAAATCAAGAGTTACTATTAATAATTAATTATCCTGTATATACGGTCAAAATGACACAGTTTGCGGGTGAATTTTTTAATCTGTGTCATTTTCTCCTGATAAAATAAAAATGTGTATTACAAAAATAATATACTCTAAAGGTATTTATATTAAAGGTCCATGACGCAGTACGTATCCTTCTTAAGCGTTATAAACAGCAAAGTATTATGTAATCAATACTAATAAACCTGTGTTTTTTATATCTGATAAACGTGCTTGGCACAGTTATTGCTGTATTAATATGTATAAAAGGTGGGAAAAATGAACAATACAAAGACCAGTAAAAAAGAATTG
>WRGH01000069.1 GCA_009787285.1 Brevinematales bacterium | reverse complement strand
TAATGCGGAGGGTATGCGCTCGTAGCTCATCTGGATAGAGTAACGGACTTCGAATCCGTAGGCAGCAGGTTCGAATCCTGTCGGGCGCAAATATATATATCCTGCTGTGGAAACGGAAAACGAAGTTTCGCTTCTTCAATTTTTTCCTTTATGTTTCGCATTTGAAACCAGTAAGCATCCCAGTAATTCTGATTGTTTGCCCACGCCCTAATACACAAATTTACGTAACTATCCTGAAGGGACTGGACTACAATCTGGGGCGCAGGGTCTTTCAAAAACCTTGTTTCGGAAGTAATTATGCTATTTAATACATTAAACGCCGTATCTATGGAATCAAAATATGATATACGTATAAAAAACTCCATACGTCTTTTACCGTTACGGGAATAGTTCTTGATTGGATTTCCCCAAATACTTGAATTTGGGGCCGAAATATATAGACCTTCCGGCGTTTCCAGTATGGTAGTAAAAAGATTTATTTCCTTTACTGTTCCCATAAAAGAGTTAAATTCAATAAATTCTCCAAGCCGGTAACTGCCCAGAAAAAAAAGGCTGATACTTGCCGCAATATTTCCCAATGTATCTTTTAGTGCAAGACCTATTGCAAGACCGGCAGCTCCAAGTATTGCAATAAGACTTGCCGTGTTAACTCCAAAGATATTGAGTATCATTACTACACAGATGATGATAATGCTATAACTCACAATGTAGCGCAATAAAGAACTAATTGTATCATCAACGTGTAATTTGCTTGCGGACGCTTTTTGTATAAGTTTNTTTACGCCTCTGGTTAACAATATCCCTATAATAAGGATAATTCCCGATTCCAATAACTTTTTGCCAATNATGTAAATAGAGGCTTTGTTGCTATTCCAGATTATTAAAATTTCATTTAACACAAAAACCTCAANCTACTTTTCATGCCTGATAAAAGCATCTTTATAACCGATACTTTTAAACCTCTGCAGAATAGCNGCGCTTTCACCCTGATTAAGAGGTCCAAGCAAAATGCGATAAGTAGTATCGTTTGCTTTATAGACAACAGGTCTGTATCTGCGGTCAATTTGACCTAGCGCATTTTCAACAGCTTCAGGCTTGTCATAAGAAGCAATCTGCACATAATACCATCCGCGATCAAGCGTTGTTATACTTGGAACTGAAAAAGTATTATCAATAAGCGGAAAAAGAACCGGCTCTTCAGGTTCTTTTGCAGGAGGCGCAGATATAATTCCCGGAATGATATACGCAGGATCTATGCCGTAAATGGTATTTTCAGGCGGACGCTCTTCTGCCGGTTTTAGAGTAAAGTCCTTTGCAGGCGTAGATACTTCGGCAATTTTTTCCGGTTCTTTTTTTTCCTCAGGAACAGGTTCTGTAACATATTCAGGCTCTTTTTCAACTTTTTCCTCAGGAACAGGTTCTACAACATATTCAGGTTCTTTCTCAACTTTTTCCTCAGGAACAGGTTCTGTAACATATTCAGGCTCTTTTTCAACTTTTTCCTCAGGTATAGGTTCTACAACATATTCAGGTTCTTTCTCAACTTTTTCCTCAGGAACAGGTTCTGTAATACATTCAGGCTCTTTTTCAGCTTTTTCCTCAGGAACAGGTTCTACAACATATTCAGGTTCTTTCTCAACTTTTTCCTCAGGAACAGGTTCTGTAATACATTCAGGCTCTTTTTCAACTTTTTCCTCAGGTATAGGTTCTGTAATATTTAACGGCGGTTTTTCTATTTTTTCCGCCGGAACAGAACTTACGTTATTATCAGCGGGTGTTCCGGGAGAGTAAGGAGCGGCACCCCTTGTACGCCACTCCGGTTCCAGTACATAACTGGGACCTGTTATGCCGTTTACGGGAGCTTCTTTTGCCTGAACAGGCGGCTTGTATGTATCTTCACGGTAAAGTTCTTTTGTAATAACATCGCCTGAACTATAGTAAGGAGTACCGGACGCCGCTCCTTCGGCAAAACGCATATAGGCTATAGGCTCGGTAGGCTGAGACATCCTAATTGTACTGATTGCGCCGGGTCTTATACCAATCAATTCAGCGGCTTCACGGGAAATAATTGCGAGTAAACCGGGATTGTCAAGCCCATTGGCGACAATAGCGCGTGTTGTTCTGTTTGTTTCAAGGCAGGTAATGTCCACTACAGTATTCTTAGGGAATGAATTGGTTGCAACGTAGAATCCGACTGCAGGCAGTTCTCCTTCTGGAGCCCTAGCGGCGGCTCCTTCCCATGATGATAAAGCTGTAACCGCAAAAAGAGACAGCGCAGTCAATAAAACCATACGTTTTTTCATAAATTATCCCCTATTAAAAATTACTGACAAATCTGACAAAATCCCTGATAATTGTTTTTAGGTCGTTAAATTCATCTCTTTCCTGCCCGTAAGCTTTGCCGGAAATCTTTCTTTCATAAATAATTTCATGCTGAGCTACGGTAAAAAGATAAAATGTAATTTCTTCAGGTCCCTTTAATAAAGAATCATAATCAAGCTGGGCTATCAGTATGTATTCAATTCCCGCGTCTTTTGCTTCGTCAACATCAAATCCTGAAACCTTGATTATATTTTCATCGGGTTTTTTACCAAGACGCAGCATCGGATAATTTGTGATAATGTACCCGTGATCAAAGAAGACATCCATAAACGCGTTTTCCCAAAGCGCTGAATGTCTGTTTCTTTCAGCGTTTTCCGGCAGACCTGTTTCTATTACATAAAAAGAAATCATTGACGCTTCAATAGCTTCAATATTNAATGTAAAGAAAATACCGAATAATACGGCAGTAATGACGTTTTTAAACATTAGTCCTCCATTTTTGTTATCGGCATTCTGTTTTTTTCTCTAAATAGACCTATTAAACAGATAAAAAGATAAAAATTGCGGCTTTCATCAAAAATTTCCGATTAATTAATAACGAATGAATTACTATGCTATACAGGTAAAAACCCGCGCGGAAAATAAATTNATCAAACTTTTTAAAAGCCTGCATCCTGAAATAAAGCTTCCTGTATATTTTCCGCAAAGACGGCTTGATATAAGAAAACAGGGAAAATTGAAAACTTCATTGTCCGGGGTTTTCCCAGGATATATTTTTATTGAAGCTGAAAGCGATGATGAAATTATCAACTTTCAGTGGGAATTCAGGCGGACAGAAGGATTCTACCGCTTTTTAAAATCCAATCAGGACATAAAGGCGCTTAACGGACAGGATTTGGAGGTTGTGCTTCATTTTATAAAAAATACCGGCGCTGTAGCCGGCAGGTCAAAAGTTTACTTTGATGAAAACTCGCGTATTGTTGTAGTAGAAGGTCCGCTTATGGGACTTGAGGGAAGGATCATTAAAGTCGATAAAAGAAAAAGAAGGGCAAAAGTTAGTCTGGATTTATACAATGATTCATTTGCTATAGACCTTGCTTTTGAAATTATAGGATCATTGGAATTCGAAAAACAGAGGGCAAGATAACGGAAAAGTCAAAACGTCTATACATTATCGGAGCCGGATTCGCGGGGCGTACACTCGCTGCGGAAATTACTTCAAAAGCAATTTTCGGCGAAGTTGTCGCATTTCTGGACGACGATCCTGAAAAAATAGGGAAAAAAATTGACGGTATCCCTGTTTTGGGCCCTATAAGGGATGTAGCGCTTCTTTTACGGACAAATCCGGCGGACGAAGCTATTATCGCCATGCCGAGCGCCGGTACGGAACTGCTCAAAGAACTCTATACAATTCTCAAAAAAGCTAATTTCCAAAAAATACGAATCCTTCCCGGTATTTCCCAAATTGTTGACGGCGACGCTCATTTTATACAGACCCGTTCCATTGACCTTCAGGATTTACTTGGACGAAACCCGGTAACAATAAACTTAAAAGAAAGCCTTTCCTATGTGAGGGGTAAGCGCGTACTTGTTACAGGAGCGGGCGGTTCAATCGGCAGTGAATTGTGCCGTCAGCTGCTTTCAGGCGGCGCTTCAAGGCTATATCTTTTCGGTCACGGTGAAAATTCCATTTACCAGATCGACAAAGAACTGCGTTTGCTGCAGGAAGAAGGCGTCGGTGAAAAAGCTGCAATTGTCCCAATTATCGGGGATTTGAAAGATGCCGGTTATATGGACTATATATTAAATCACTTAAAAGCCGACGCTATTTTTCACACTGCCGCCTATAAACATGTACCGATGATGGAGGCAAATCCGGTTGCGGCAATTGAAAATAATGTATTTGGAACTGAAAATCTGATCAATGCTTCTATCAAGCACGGTATTACGCGTTTTGTGCATATATCTACGGATAAAGCTGTAGAACCTGTTTCTGTTTACGGCGTTTCAAAGTATCTGTGCGAAAAAATGGTTCTTGAAGCTGCTAAAAAAGGCGGCACTAATTTTGTGGTAGTCCGTTTCGGAAACGTGCTTGGCTCGCGCGGTTCGATAGTTCCGCTTTTCCAGCAGCAGATTGAAAAAGGCGGTCCTGTAACAGTTACCCACCCTGATGTCCGCCGTTATTTTATGACAATAAGCGAAGCCTGTTCGCTTGTTTTAAAAACCGGCGGTGTCGGCGAAAACGGCGGACTTTACCTTCTGGACATGGGAGAACCTGTACGCATCCGCGATTTGGCGGAACAACTAATCCGCTTCCAAGGTTATGAACCGGAAACGGAAATCAAGATTGAATACGTGGGGCTTAGAGCCGGAGAACGGATGGATGAGAGCCTTCTTTCCAGAGATGAAATACCTTCATTTACAGATTACAGCCGCATTCTTCGCATTGCAAAGAAAAGTGAAGATGCATTAAATATCGGCGGCTTGCTTGATGAACTTCGTCCTATATGCTGTTTCAATCCTGCCAACCCTAAATTCTACAGAAACTCTGAAATTTTGCGCGGTATTATCAATAGCAAAGTTATAAGTACATATCAACATTAATTGTAAAAATAATCTATTTCCAATAAACTGAATAAACATGGAAACGTCTGTTTTTTTGGAAGATATCTACCCGCCTGATCTACTGTATGCTGTAACAATAAGGTCTCCAATAGCAAAAGGCATTTTAAAAGATATTATATTTCCCAAACTTCCGGACGGTTTTACAATCATTACAGCCGGCAGTATTCCGGGTGAAAACAGATTTTCCGGTACGGATATGCCAATTCTTTCCGATAAAAATCTTTCATACATAGGCGAGCCTGTAGCCATTTTGCTTGGACCTGACAAGAGCAAGCTTGATGAAATAGCCGTTAAGTGTATTGTAATAGCTGATGAAGAAAAGGCTGTTTTTACCTGTGAAGAAGCGTCTCAAACAAATAACAAACCTGCGGCAGTACGTGAAATTAAAATAGGAGATACGGAAGAGGTATTTCAAAAAACAGGGAAAATAGTTACAGGAAGTTACATAACAGGAATTCAGGAGCATTGGTACGCCGAACCAGCAGGGGCCGTAACATGGTACGATAATGAAAAAAATCTTGTTATTAAAACGGCTACCCAATGGCCTTATCATGTAAAACGCTCAGTCGCTGATTTTCTGGGAATAGATCAAGGCGCTGTCAATGTGGAGCCGACTTCCCTATGCCTTCACATGGACGGAAAATTTTGGTTTCCATCATTAGTTTCGTGCCATGCTGCGCTTGGAACATTTATTACAAAAAAGCCCGTTCGTCTTGTTTTAAACAGAGAAGAAGATTTGCTTTTTTCACCGAAACGATGCGGTTCAAATATCGATATTGTCAGTACCATTGATGAAAAAGGCAATATAACCGCCGCCGAAATGGAAATTTATGTTAACCTTGGAGCATACGGGGTTAACAGTGATGAAATTCTTGATCAGGTTTGTCTTGGCAGCATCGGGTTTTACGATATAGAAAACCTGAAGATAAAGGCAAGGGCAGACAGGACAAATATTCCGCCGCAGGGCCCCTATTCAGGATTTGGTCTTTCCCAAGGGTTCTTTGCACTAGAACGCCATGTCTCTCAAATTGCGGATATGGTAAATCAGGACCCCGCTCAATGGCGTATTGAGCATTTAAGCTCAAAATTAATTCTGCCCGCCGATTCACCGGCCGAAAAGTTATCAAGTGAGGAACTTATCAACGGTACCGTAAAAATGAGCGATTATTCCCGTAAATGGGCGTCTTATGAATTACTGCGTCAAAGCTACAAGGGTAAAAAACACGATAGAGGAGAAAATCCGCGGGGGATTGGAATAGCTGTCGGGTTTCAGGGAAACGGTTTGTTATACAACGGAGAAGATAAGGGACTTTACAGTGTCGAAGTTACATTGACAAAAGAGAGCATTCTGGAAATAAAAACAAGCATTATCAGTTCTGAAGATTATGCCAAAATCTGGGAAAAAATAGCTTTACAAACATTGTCCATAAAATCCGGCATGGTTCGCATTGTAACAAATTCCGTGCCGGATTGCGGACCTTCCTGCGCCTCAAGAAATATTACCGCAATTACAAAACTTGTTGAAAAATGCTGCATTGCNATCCGTAAACAGCGTTTTCATAATCCGCTTCCGATAACGATACGGCGTTCCGTAAAGCCTCAAAGCGGCGCATTGTGGGGCGGGCGTTTTCTTCCGCCGGAAGGAAAAGTTATGGACATCAGCGGATTTACAAAACTAGGGTTGGCATGCGCGGTTGTGGAAGTTTCTATGGACACTGTTGAATGTATTCCGAAAATCCGCGGCGTATGGATGGGAGTAGACGGCGGAAAAATAATTTCAAAAAACAGAGCCGCAAGAAATTTGACACGCAGCGTGGTACAGGCTTTGGGCTGGTCATTNAGCGAGTATATAGAATATATAAACGGAATNCTGCCGAAAAACCAATATAATAATTTTCCTATTCCGTCTCCCGTTGACATTCCGCCGATACAAATAGATTTTTTTTCCNGCGGCGAAAAACCAAGGGGAATTGGGGANCTTCCTTTTACATGTATACCTGCGGCTTTTTTACAGGCCGTCTCGCAGGCAATGGATCATAGTTTTAAAACCATTCCTATAAAAAGCAAGGAAATTTGGGAAATGGTCAGACTAAGGACTTCGGTCAAACCGGCGCAGGGGCTTAAATGAATTTAAATTTTATTTTAAACGGAGAAGACGTTTCTGTACGCAGTGAACCCGGAGTAAGGCTTATTGACATCCTTCGCGGGCATTTCAGTTTATTCAAAGCCAAATCCGGCTGCCTTACAGGACAATGCGGCGCATGCACTGTATTTTTTAACGGTCTTATAAGCCCTGCCTGCCTTATACCTGCTTTTAAAATTAGCGGCAGTGAAATTATAACCATAGAAGGTTTTTCCCAGACTATTGAGTATCAGGAAATAATGACGGGGTTTATTGAAGTTCACTTGGGAAACTGCGGTTACTGTGAAGCCGGAAAGATTCTATGCACAGAGGCGCTTCTTGGCCGAAACCTCTCCCCTTCAAAAGAAGAAATACTTATGGGATTTTCAGGCATAAAATGCCGTTGTACAAATGCGGAAAGACTGGTTAAAGCTGTAAACGTTATCGCGGATTTACGCAGCAGGAGGCTTAATGGGCGTACCGTATAATCAGGTGTTTTTTCCGACATCTTTCAATGAGCTATTTTCCGTCTGGAACCGTTTCCCCGAAGGTGTTCTTTACGCCGGAGGTACAAGCTTAATCGGAAGNCAGGGTAAAAATATAATTAATCTGCCGATAATAACCATCTGTCTTGATAAGCTTGAAGAACTGCACCGGATTACAAGAACAGAACAGTACCTTGAAATAGGATCAATGGTTAATTTAAACAGGCTTGCAAGGCTGGGAAAAATAGTGCCTGAAATCCTGTGTACTTGTCTGGAAAATATTGCGGGAGTTCAACTGCGGAATATAGCAACTGTCGGCGGAAATATATGCAGCGCTTCAAATTTATTTGATTTGTCAGTTCCTTTTACCGCTCTTGACGCGCAATATGAATTCCGAAGCGCTGTAAGTACACGGCTTGTTCTTGCTTCGAGATATCATTCCTCGCCTGTCGTACAGTCTGCGGACGCTTCCGGTTCAAAAAACAGGGAAGTTCTTACCCGTATCAGACTGCCCCTGCATCAATGGGATTACTCAATTTATAAAAAGATCAAAAGAGAAAACATATACAACAACGAGGTNCTGGTTTTTTTGGCAAAAGCCCAAAAAAATATACTTTCAGATATAAGGGTAGTATACAAAGCAAATAAAATTCTGCGGAACAAAAACAGCGAAGACCTGCTTAACGGNAAATCCCTGCCCATTAACCGTAGAACAGCATTGGATTTTATCGAAAACTGGAAAGAATTCCTTGAAAACAGGAATGATGTAAACGAGTTTTCAAAAAATGCCCTAATTTACAGTATAGAAGAAAATGTCATTATCCTTTCAGAATGAAAAGTCATAAAAACCCTCAAAAAGCCNTGATAATGTAACTATTCACATTGTTTAAATTTTTATTTTTTGATATATATTTAAATTAGGTAACTTGTTCTTTGAGCGTGTTTCGGCCGCCAAAGGTAGTATCAAATGGCAGTTTTTATTACCAAATC
>WRGH01000068.1 GCA_009787285.1 Brevinematales bacterium | reverse complement strand
CGTTGTCCGCTGGCGCGCACACGCGAATTTGTTTTTTGACAATTGGCTGAACTATGTGTATCAGGAAACTCCTTTTAATCTGGACGAACTTGAGTAGCTTGGCTCCAAAACGTTTACAGACCTGTTATATACCGTTGTGGTATATTTCAAATTAATATTTTTTATATACTAATTCTACATAAGCATTATCAGTCGGCAGCAACATTTCCGATATTAATTCTGTCTTTTTACCATTTGAATAAATCACACGAACTATCCAAGTTAAGGTGGTTGCATTATCATTTATATTACTATCGAGACTGGGACTGAGGCTTTCTGAAAGACTAAAAGCATTCATTTCTCCATTAACAGTAACCATATAGCAGTCAAATTTTAAGGGGTGTCTTTTTATTTTCCAATTAGTGTCATTGATGCTAAAATCAAAATTTTCTTCATTATTACGGGTATATTTAAAAGAATTATAACTTATAGTAATAACATCAGGAACTTCATTTTTATATGTTCCTACAATCTGTTCTTTCGCTGGAAAATCTGAATTTGCCGACAGAGAACTGGAACATGCCGTTAATGTTACAAATCCCAAACTTAAGAGGATAATACATAAAAGTTTTATTATATCTTTCACAAAAACCTCCTTCTTGTCGAACACTTATAGTATATCATATTTATTCTAGNTTTGTCAACAAAATTACTTTGACTGTTAAGACTGTCCGGCGNGGTGGTAATTTCACCGCTATGCGCCGATAGTTCGCCGGGCGTATAACTGCATTATTTTCTCCTTTCCTTTTTCAATTTATTTACTTATATTAATATATGATAATTTAAAACGCCGGTACATTTAAGGATACGCAACGGTCTCCGACACCATATATGTTAGTTATTTTCCTTATCTTATAAAGTAAGGAGTTGTTTTATGAAAATTAAAGCCGTCTTTACAATGCTGGTATTTTGTATTAATTTTGTGTTCTTTAATTATGCACTCGGCGCTCAAAATATTAAATTTAATAAGCTTTCTTCAAAAACATTTACCTTATATTGTGTAGATTATATGACATTGTTTGATGAATCTAATAGAGATGTCACCGAGATATTTGCTTCGCTGCCAATACAAGTAATCGTTGAACAAATAGAAGCAAAGTATGGAATAAATATTGATACAAAATTATTTTCAGACAATGCAAATAATATTTCACGAATTAAAAGTTATATTTTAGCAGTGAGAAATTACTTTGCTGAATATGAAACAGAAGAAAATCAAAGAGTATCCATTAGTTTTAGCAGATTAAGTCAAAATGAATTGACTGTAGAAGTTAATCTAAAAATTATGGAAAAAGATAAAATAGTTTCCAGAACTTTGTTTACTACTGAAATACCATATTAAAACAAAGGTATAAAATATATTCTATAAAGCAAAACTATGAAAATATAACAAAAAACCAACAGACCGCAATCTTTGCGCTTCCGCGCCTTTGCGTGAGGTCTTCTCGCGAAATTTCCGGTTTTCCCCGCTCTTACCGGCGATATTTGAAAATAGCAAAACAAGTTTAAAAACTGCCTACACAAAATACGCCGCAGTCTGTTATAATGTTTAGCGGGGGTAATACATGATTTACAGGGAATACGGACAAACAGGAAAAAAGATTTCTCTACTCGGTTTTGGAGGAATGAGATTTAAAAACGTTGATGATCATGATGAATGTGTCCGCATGATGATTGCCGCCGCGGAAGGCGGAATAAATTATTTTGATACAGCTCCCGGATATTTTGAAACAAGAAGCGAAACTGTTTTCGGCAAGGGTTTCGCGGAACTGCGCAGGCGCGGCTTGCCGTTTTTTTCGGCGACAAAAACATTCCAGTCTGATGAAAGCGGCATACGCAAAGAAATCGAAGCCCAGTTAAAGCGCCTTAATGTTTCCGCAATTGATTTTTACCATATATGGTGTATAACAAGCCTTAACAATTGGGAAAACCGCAAGAAAGACGGTATTCTGAAAACTTTTAAGAAATTAAAAGAGGAGGGGCTTATCAGGCATATTTGTATATCCAGCCATCTAATTAAAAACGAGATAAAAGAACTTTTAATGGAGGGAGTTTTTGAAGGCGTTCTGTTCGGCTATTCAGCTTACAATTTTAAAACAAGACAGGAAGCGTTTGACGCAATAAGAGAAAAAAAACTCGGCGCTGTCGTAATGAATCCGCTTGGCGGAGGAGTAATTCCTCAGCATCCCGAACTGTTTGATTTTCTCAGGCGCGGCGGCGAAAGTACAGTTGCCGCTGCACTGCATTTCCTTTGGGATCACGCGGAAATTACAAATACCCTTGTCGGTTTTGATACAATAGAACACCTGAAAGAAGCGCTGCAGGCAATGGAAAACTACAAGCCNCGTACGCAAAAAGAACTTGAAGCAATAAAAGCAAAAGCCTCCGCATCTTTTGAAGGCATCTGCACCGGCTGCGCATACTGCGATAANTGTCCGCAGGGTATACCTATTCCTCAATATATGGATACATATAACCAGAAAATTCTTGACAAGAAATCAAAAGACCCTATTGGCGAAAGGCTCCAGTGGCACTGGAATCTTGACAGAGCAACCGCNGGCAAATGTTCNTCCTGCGGTCAGTGTGAAGAAACGTGTACGCAGCACATCAATATTATTGAACGGTTAAAAGAAATTGCAGGATAAGATTGATCTGCGAAAGAGCATATCTGACTCTTTCACAAATTTTTCAGCTTTCTTTACCTTTCTTCTTGGCTTTTTTTAATTCGCGCTTTTCCTTAAGCGTTTTCTGAGGCGCTTTTTTTTCATCTTTTTTATGCAGTATATGTTCGGCCATAGTATCCTCCCTTTGGGCTTTACATAATTAATAAAATAGTATATTAATTTAATTATGTCTATACTTTTTATTAAAAAAGAATAATTGGGGGAAATAATGACCGTAATGGAAGCAGTTACATTGCTTGAAGGGCAATTTTTTACGGGAGAAGAAAAAGCNAGTTTGGAAGTAGCCGCTGCATGCGGGGCGGACTTAATGAGCGACGTAATGGCTTTTGTTAAAGACAGGGTATTGCTTCTTACAGGTCTTGTAAATGCGCAGGTAATTCGCACTGCCGAGCTTTTAGACATTCATGCGGTAATTTTNGTNCGAGGAAAAGCGCCCGGACGCGACATGATAGAAATGGCNGATGAATCAGANATTATNCTTGCGGGCACCAAATTGCCTATGTTTTTAGCCTGCGGAAAACTCTACGAAGCGGGTTTAAGGACAGGCGGAACCAGAGCTATTTAAGCAGCATCTCCAAACAAACTGACGGCTTCTTCTTTTAACTGTTTTATAATAGGTTCATAATTGTTTTTCAAAACATTCATATGTTGATTAAAAAATGCGATAAATTCTGGGTCCTGTAACGGATCAATACGGATTTCCCTGCCCAGCCTGCGGGAAAGCTCTTCTTCTTTATGGCGAAGTTTGGGAGCGTACTGCTGGCGGATTGCCTGTTCATACTGGGACGCTTCCTGTAAGTAACGGGAAAGTATTAGGGTTAATTGCTGGAATAATACATTAAATTGTTTATTTTTAATAACGGTTTGAAGGCCTTTCCCTGCCAATTCGATCCGTACTTCATCTTCCTTGACGGCAGGCAGGTTTATTTGGGAAATCAATACGTCAAAAATCCCCTGTTTCAGGCTTTCTTGCAGNTCTGAAGGCGTGTTTTTAAGTTCTTCAGCCAAATCTTTCTCTCCGGCAAGGAACGCATTTGCCAGTTTTTTGCCGCGTTGTTTCGCTTCAAACTGGTCAACACTGTATCTGCCGCTTTTTACATTTTCAGTTTTTTCAAGAGCGATTTCCAAAGCTGTCTTAATTATCCCCATTGTGCTATTTCCTTCTTTATTATAAAATATTGTTGAAAAGTAAATTAATCAATANCCCCGCCATAGCGAAACAGGGTTATTGTTTTTAAAAGAATGAGTATTTTATGGGAGGCTGAATTATGGAGTGGCGGGCAAGTCATATTCTTGTAAAAGACCGTTCTTCTGCAAATGATTTATTAAAGCGGATTAAACAAGGCGCGCAGTTTGAATCGCTGGCGCGTGAATTTTCTACCTGCCCGTCAAAATCATCAGGCGGGGATTTAGGCTGGTTTGGACCGGGTAAAATGGTCGCGGAATTTGAAAGCGCAGTTAAACGCCTGTCTCCCGGTTCCGTAGGTGACATTGTACAGACACAGTTTGGTTATCATATAATAAAATGTACAGGACGCAAAGATTGAACACAGATGTAAGCTATGGAAGATAAAACAGATTTTAAGTCACTTATTCGTTTGGATTCAGAATTAAGCCAGATTCAGGATTTCGATTTATTACTTGAAAGAATACTTCTGGAAGCAAGAAAGGTCGCTAATGCCGATGCCGGTTCAATTTACATAACAGTGCCTGATGATGACAAAAATGACGGAACAGAAAAACTTGCGATAAAATATTCACAAAATGACACCATGCAAAAAGTAATTCCGCCCGGACAAAAAATGGTATATTCAATTTTCTCGGTCCCCATGAGTGAAAAATCAATCTCCGGTTATTGCGCTCTGAAAAGAACATTAATTAACGTACCTGATATGTACAATATTCCGCCTGAAGCTCCCTATTTATTTAATTCATCTTTTGACATGATTACGGGATATAAAACCATTTCCAGCCTTACAATTCCCCTGATTTCAGGCGATAAAAAATTGATGGGCGTCATACAGGTTATAAATTCAAAAAACAGCGCCGGAAATGTCGTTCCTTTTACGCAGGAGCATGAATTCCTACTTACCCACTTTGCAAATAACGTATCCTTGGTTCTGCAGCGGGCATCTATGACACGAACGATGATTCTGCGCCTTATAAAAATGGCTGAGCTGCGCGATCCAAGGGAGACAGGCATGCATGTAAAACGCGTTGCGGGTTACGCGGTGGAAATTTATGATCGATGGGCTTTTCACCANAAAATATATGCTGAAGAAAGGGGAAAATACCGTGACCATTTAAAAATCGGCGCAATGCTGCACGATGTAGGCAAGGTGGCTATCTCAGATACAATCCTTAAAAAGCCGGCGCGTTTTACGCCTGAAGAATTTAAAGAAATGCAAAATCATACATTATACGGAGCAAAACTTTTTGACGATACAGATTCTCCTGTAGATATTCTTTCAAAGGAAATTGCGCTGACTCATCATGAAAACTGGGACGGTTCAGGTTATCCCGGCTGGATAAATCCATTCACCGGAAATATAGAAAGANCGGATAATAACGGCAGCGTATTGGGAAAGAAAGCTGAAGAAATTCCGCTTGGAGGCAGGATTGTCGCAATTGCCGATGTTTTTGACGCTCTTTGTTCAAGACGCATATACAAGGAACCTTGGGGGGAAAAAGAAGTGTTTCAGGAAATTAGAAATCTTTCAGGGATTAAATTTGATCCTGAGCTTATAGAAATTTTCTTTGAAATTCTTCCAAATATCAAGCATACACAGGAACAGTACCCTGAAAAAGAGTAAAACAGCGCTTCGCTTAAAGAACAGCGTTATTTGCCGTGCTTTTTAAACTCTTTGTAAGAATCCTGTCCAGATTATCTGCAAATGATTTTAATTCTTTTTTACCGTAGCTTGCTTTCCGATCAATACCTAATCCGTTTTCCGCAAGGCTTACGGTAAAATTACGAAGGGAAAGCATTTCGTTTATATTGTCGCGGGTAAAAACACGGCCTCGATCATCAAGCGCAGATACTCCTTTTTCAACAAGCCTCTTTGCAAGAGGAACATCTCTTGTTATTACAAGATCGCCTTCCTGCGATAATTCCACAAGGCGGTCATCTGCGGAATTCTCCCTGTTGGGGCAGATTTCCATTTCTGCGCCGTCCGCGCCGGGAATGGATCGGTTAGCTGCAAATATTACACGTAACTTCAGCTTTACAGCCCTGCGTACCGCCAAATCCCTTGCCGCTTTTGGGCAGGAATCAGCGTCCACCAGAATTTTCACGGCTAATTTGATACCGCAGTAATCGCGGCAAAAAGGGAGTAATTTCCTTTTAAAACTACAGGCTCTCCTCCTGCGGGAATAAAAAATGATTCACCTTTTTTGATTTTTGCGCCGCCTGCAGCAAGCTCTCCTTCAGTAACAATACAAATGACAGGACCTTTAGCCGGAAAAACATTTTCTCCGCCGCTGCCGCGCATAAGGGCAAGAACAAATTCCCTGCACGGCGTTTGATAACAAAACCATGAAGAAGAATCAGGCGTAATAATTTCAGGTCTATACGGATCATAATTTACAATACTCATTAATTGGGGAATATCTATAAATTTGGGAGTAAGCCCGCTGCGCAGNACATTATCAGAAGCAGCCATTAATTCCACCCCAAAACCTTTTGAATAAGAGTGAAGTATTCCCGGCGGCACATAAATTGCCTCGCCGGGCTTTAAAGTTATAAGATTGAGATAAAGAGGAGACAAAATCGCCGGATCCCCNGGATATTGAGAAGCGAATTCCTTGACAAGTTTCCATTGTTCAGAAGAGATTATTCCTCTGGTTTCAGAATCTTCTTTTTCGAGAATTAAATTGTTGATATATTCACGTTCCAGATTTGACAGATTAAAAAGAATACGGAAAAAAGCCGCAAGTAAGCCCGTATTAACAGCCTTTATCAAGGGAGCAATTATTTCCTTTAACTGAGGAAACATTAATACAAAACTTTCAAACGAACTTTTAATTTGATCATGTTCCCTGAAACCTGCCATTAAGGTAAACGGTGAAATGGCGCAGAGTATTTCAGGCTTGTGGTTTGCATCCTTGTAATTTCGTCTTGGGGCGTTTAATGCAAGTCCGGCTTCTTCTTCCTGTCTGTAACCTTCAACCGCCTGCTCTTTGTTCGGATGAGCCTGAATTGAAAGCTGCTTTTCTACAGCGATTAATTTAAAAAGGAAAGGAAGCTCGCCTGAAAGNTCNTTTAGATATTTTTTTTCATTAGGATTTTGTTCATTAAGACACGATTCAATTTGCGAAGGAGCGCCGCTATGAGTCCCCATCCACATTTCCGCATATGGTATTTTTTTGTAACTTTCCATACCCAGAAATTGGGGAATTAAATGAGAAGAACCCCATTCATAATTTTTAATTTGATTATTAAGTTTGTATATTTTTGTCATTACCGCCGACTCCAAACGCGCGATCCAGTTTTGCAATAAGTTTCATTGTCCGTTCAGCCACTTCTACAGATTCATTTTCAAGCTGCCGCTTTATCTTNTTAATTTCATCACATAACAAAAAACCCGTTAAAACGGCAATGTTAAGAGGTTCTTTAATACCGGAAATGTTCTGGGTATTCTCAACTGCCGCCCGGTATTGGGACAATACTTTTTGCAGNTAGGCTTCGTCTTCATCGACGGTTATTGAAAATGCAGTTCCAAGAATATCAAAACCAAAATCATTGGTCATTAAAAAATATCCAACTCCCTAGGAGTATCTTCNCTCTTTTGTTCCTGTTGAATTTCTGAAGAAAGTCCGCCGTTCAAAGGAACTGTAGTTTTAACGGTTTCTTTTTCAGGAATTTCAAAAAATATTTCCTTAGAAACGGGTGATTCCGGCTCTGTTTCCGGAGATTTCTCGCGCGTTTTAACCGCCGTTTTTTTTTGCGGCGTATCCTTCAGGCTTTTTTCAAACGCTTCTTCAAACTGGCTAAGTCTGTCCAGCGCGGCAATAATTCCGTCTTCTATACGTCCCTGATCTTCCTTAAAGTGCATAACAAGCACTTCAAGTTCATCTATCCGCTTTTGAGTGGCGTCAAGTTTTGCCTGCAAGCCCGCTCTTTCAGAAATAAGAGAGGCGTTTTCTCCGGCTATCTTTTGAGCATATTCAATAGCCTTTGCGACTCTGGTTTCCAAAAGCTGGACTTGTTCAAGGCTGATCATTATTTACGCTCCCAGCGCTGTCTTGGCTTTTTCAACAACAGCCTTAAAAGCCGCATTGTCTTCCGTTGCAAGCCATGCCAGCGCTTTACGGTCGATAATTACACCGGCTTTACCAAGACCGGCGATCAGGCGTGAATAAGAAATACCCTGTTCCCTGCATGCGGCATTAATCCTGATGATCCACAAACGGCGGAAATCACCTTTTCTGTCCTTCCTGTCGCGGTAAGCGTATGACAGGGATTTTGCAAGCGCGTCTTTGGCNGTTTTATAATTTGAATGCCGCCTTCCCCAATAGCCCTTTGTCTGTTTTAAAATTTTTTTACGATGATTTTTTCTTTTTGAACCGTCTATAGCTCTTGACATAATTTCCCTCTTTAATTCCCTTAACCGTAAGGCAGGAGTTTTTTCCTGATAACGGGCACATTATCTTCTGACAGGATACCCGCATGACGCAGTCCCCGTTTCCGTTTAGGTGATTTTTTAGTAAGAATATGGCGCAGATTCTGTTTTTTATATTTTACCTTGCCTGAACCGGTAAAAGAAAAACGCTTTGCCGCGCTCTTTTTTGTTTTCATCTTGGGCATTTTTTACCTCTCATAAAAATCCTGATCATAACGATCAGTCTATTTTTTTGGTTTTGGTCCCAGAAGCATGGACATAAACCTGCCTTCCATTAAAGGCGGCTTATCCATAACGTACTCTCCCTCAATCCG
>WRGH01000067.1 GCA_009787285.1 Brevinematales bacterium | reverse complement strand
AGCGTCTCTACAGGTCAGGGCAGGTTTTTACCACTTGATTACACAGCGAGAGTGGTGGAATTGGCAGACACGCCAGACTTAGGATCTGGTGCCGCAGGCATAAGGGTTCAAGTCCCTTCTCTCGCAAAATTAGTTATAAAAGAGGAAAATTGTGGCTGTTACAAAAGAAATTAAACGTCTTGATAAATCCAATATAAATCTAAAACTCACTATCCCAAAAGAAGATGTCCTTTCTCAATACAATGAAATGCTCAGTGAGTATACAAAAAGCCTGCAAATACCAGGCTTTCGCAAAGGAAAAGTTCCGCAGGAAGTGCTTGAACGGAAATTCGGCGACGCGCTTAAACAGGATGCGCTTGGACGCATCGCGGAAAATGCATTAAAAGAAGTTTTTTCAGATGAAAATACGCCGAGAAACGAAAAGCCGCTTCCCTACTCTACTCCTGAAATTAAAGATGAGTTAAAACTCGACTTTGATAAGGATCTTGAAATTTCCGTAGTTTACGATGTTTTGCCTGAAGTAAAAATCGGTTCTTGGAAGGGGTTAAAAGTTGAATATCCGTACGCGGAGATAACAAAAGAGGACATTGACAGGGAACTTGAAATTATTCGCGACAGAAACGCGGTTGTCATGGATCGCGANAATGACGCTGCCGCGAAAAACGGCGATGTAGTAACTATAAATTATCAGATATTTGACGAAGACGGCAGCACACCTTCCGATTTAAAGAGGGATGATTTTGTTTTTACCCTTGGCTCCGGTACAAATGTTTATCAATTTGATAAAGAAATAGAAGGAATGAAAAAGGGAGAAACAAAAGANTTTGAGAAAAAATATGCTGATGATTTTTCAGAAGCGGTTCTTGCNGGAAAAACAAGAAAATTTCAGATAACGCTGACAGCTCTCAAGGAAAAAAAGCTTCCCGATCTGGATGACGATCTTGCGCAGGATGTCGATGAAAAATTTAAGACACTTGACGATCTTAAAAACAGCATAAAAGAAAAACTTGAAAGAACCCTTGAAATGCGTCTTCGAGGCGTAAAAACTAACGAGCTGTTAAAATCAATAATGGAAAACACGCCGGTNATAATACCTGAATCAATGATTAAAGCGGAAGTTGAAGGCCGCTTGCGCAGGCTTGCCCGTTATTACAACACAAATGCGGAAGCGTTGATCCAAATGATGAATGCGGGCGAAGGACATGATGAATGGGAAAAAGAATGGCGTGAAACCGCGCAAAAGGCGCTTCACTCCCGCTTAATTATGGAAACCCTGCTTGAAGAACAGAAGATCGAAATTACCGACGATGATGTCGAGAAGGAAATTGAGCGCATTGCAGCCGAAAACGGCACAGAAGTAAGCGAAATTAAAAAACATTATGACGATCAAGCGTTAATTTACCTTAAAGAAGAAATAAAAGAACAGCGCCTTATTGATATAATGTTCGCTGAAAATACCCTGAAACCGGGAAAAAAAGAAAATTATCTGGATTTTATTTCAGATAATTCGTAAATTAGTATTGAGGTTAAAATGAGTAATCTTGTGCCTATTGTAGTTGAACAGACAGGAATGGGAGAGCGTTCCTACGATATTTATTCACGCCTTTTAAAAGACCGTATTGTATTTCTTGACGGTGAAATTAACGATATTTCCGCCGATTTGGCAGTAGCCCAGCTTCTCTTTCTGGACGGACAGGATACGGAAAAGGACATTCACCTCTATATAAATTCACCGGGCGGCTCGGTTACAGCCGGNCTTGCAATTTACGATACAATTCAGCATGTAAGATCCAATGTTCAGACAATCTGCCTTGGTCAGGCCGCCAGTATGGCTGCTCTTATTCTAACAGCCGGCACTGCGGGAAAACGCATGGTACTTCCGTCATCGCGCGTACTTATTCACCAGCCGTGGGGCGGCGCGCAGGGGCAGGCGCGGGACATAGGTATTCAATCGCGGGAAATTATCCGCTTAAAAAAAATGACAATTAATTATTTCGCCCAACACACAGGTAAAACTGTAGAACAGGTTGCATCCGATATGGAAAGGGATCTGTATATGTCGGCGGAAGATGCGGTTTCATATGGTGTTGCCGATTCTGTATTAAAGAGGGAAAAAAATGGCAAAACTTCGTAACGGACCGGAAGCTTTTGAAAGAATCTGTTCATTTTGCGGCAAAAGCGCGGACATGGCGCGCCGCCTTATCGCGGGGCCGAATGATGTTTTTATCTGCGATGAATGTATAGAAGTCTGCCGTAAAATTCTTCATGAAGAAGATCACGAACTAACAAACCAGTTTACAGGAGACATTCCCACTCCAAAGGAAATAAAAAATTACCTTGACCTTTTTATAATCGGTCAGGACAATGCAAAAAAAGCTTTGTCGGTCGCCGTTTACAATCACTACAAAAGGATCGCCAATCCGTCTGCTGAAACTTCAAGTACGCAGGAAGACACGGTAGAAATCGAAAAATCAAATGTCTTGTTAATCGGACCTACAGGGACAGGCAAAACGCTTCTTGCCAAAATCCTCGCAAAAAAACTAAAAGTTCCGTTTGCAATTGTAGACGCGACCACCCTTACGGAAGCAGGTTATGTAGGAGAAGACGTAGAAAATATTTTACTGAAACTAATACAGAACGCGGGAGGCAATATTGCCGCGGCGGAACGCGGCATTGTCTACATCGACGAAATCGATAAAATAGCGCGNAAGGGTGAAAATATTTCCATAACGCGCGATGTTTCGGGCGAAGGCGTACAGCAGGCGCTTTTAAAAATAATAGAGGGAACAATCGCTTCTGTTCCGCCGCAGGGAGGCAGGAAACATCCCAATCAGGAAATGATCAGGATTGATACCACAAACATTCTTTTTATCTGCGGCGGCGCATTTGTGGGACTGGAAAAATTAATCGCGCGGCGCGTTGTGCAAAATCAGCTTGGTTTCGGCTCGGTTTCAGGCGGCGGAGAAAAAACCCTTAAAGAATTGTACAACGCAATTCATCCTGACGACCTTATTCAGTTTGGCATGATCCCCGAGTTTATCGGAAGGCTGCCGATCACAGTAGGCCTCGAAGAACTTAAACGTGAAGATTTAAAGCGCATAATTACAGAACCTCGTAACGCAATTGTTAGGCAATATCAGGCTTCTATGGCTTATGACGATGTAAAACTTGAGTTTACAGAAAAGGCAATTGACTCAATAGCGGATATGGCCATAAAACAAAAAACAGGAGCAAGGGGCTTAAGGGCTATTGTTGAAAGGCTCATGACCGATATCATGTTTGACATTCCTTCAATCGAGGGCAGNAAACATGTAATTATAACTCAAGATACGGTAGAAAAATCAGAGCCTCCNCAGATAATTCATCTTCAGAAAAGCGCGTAAAAAAAAGCAATGTTTGAAAGGCTCTTTAAGGGATTTTTCAACAAAAATCCCCTGTTTCAACAGTACAGTCCTGAAAATCAGGAGCTTTCCGAAGAAAATTTTCCCATGCTTCCTCTGCGCGACCTTGTCTTGTTTCCTGANACAGTAGTCTCCATTTTTATAAAAGTGAACTCCGATATTTCCGCAGTTGAAGAAGCCCGAGTACGAGAAAACAGGCTTTTTGCGGTATGCCTTAAAAAAACAGAATCCGGCTTTTCTTCAAACGAACCTTATGAAACAGGAACTGTCGTCAGGATCATTAACCGCTTAAAACTTCCGGATAACACTTACCGTGTAGTGCTTCAATGCGAATACCGGGGGACAATTGTTTCGTTATATCCGCACAACGATTTTTCCATAGTAAGGGTTGAACCTTTAAAAGTAACAGGCTTAAACGAACCGTTAACNCCAGATGATCTTGCTTTAATCCGCAGTATTCAAAAATCATTTACGCAATACGCTGATTATTCAAAAAGGATAAACAACGACACATTATCCGCAGTTGAAAGGACGGAAAACGCTGAACGNATTGCAAACCTTATCTGCAATTCTGCGTATTTAAAGTCAGAAAAGAAAATGGAACTTTTAAGGTATACCGATACCAAAGAAAGGCTTCTTGCAATTCTTGAAACCCTTGAAAAAGAAAATGAAATATTCGGCATCCAGAAAAACATTACCGGCAAGGTAAGAAGCCGGATGGACAAACGCCACCGCGAATATGTACTTACGGAACAGTTACGTGAAATCAACAAAGAGCTGGGCAAGGACAAAATTGAAGATGAATACGCCCTTCTTGAACAGCGTATTGCTGAAAAAAAACCTCCTGCCGAAGTAACGGAAAAAACCGCCAAAGAAATAAAAAGGCTTAAAAAACTCCAGGCGCTTTCCCCTGAAGCGGGGGTACTGCGCGGTTATCTTGAATGGATAGCCGATCTTCCTTGGAGCGATTATTCGGTTGACTCAGGCGATCTCGGCAAAGCTGAAGAAATCTTAAATGAAGATCATTTCGGCATGAAAAAGGCAAAAGATCGTATCTTAGAATTTATTGCGGTAAGGCAGCTGCTGAATAACGAGCGTGAGTCAGTCAGCGAAGAGTCTTCTGAGCAAAAAACGCCNGAAAACAAGGAAATTGATACATTAGTAAATCAACCTGCACAGNATGTTCCCAGTTCCATAAAGGGACCGATTCTCTGCTTTGTCGGNCCTCCGGGAACAGGCAAGACAAGCCTCGGCAAATCCGTAGCGCGCGCCCTTGGGCGGAACTTTNTCCGCGTATCGCTCGGCGGCGTGCGCGATGAAGCNGAAATNCGCGGNCACCGCAAAACCTATGTAGGCGCGCTTCCCGGAAAAATAATTCAGTCAATGCGCAAGGCAGGTACGATAAACCCCGTATTCCTGTTAGATGAAATTGACAAACTTTCAAGNGATTTCCGCGGCGATCCTGCGTCCGCCCTGCTTGAAGTCCTTGATCCTGAACAAAACTCGACGTTTACGGATCACTATCTTGAAGTTCAATATGATCTTTCAAAAGTGATGTTTATTACTACCGCAAACTCACTGCACACAATTCCGTATCCGCTTCTTGACCGTATGGAAATAATCGAAGTCCCCGGATACGGAGAAAATGAAAAACTCATTATCGCAAAACAGTTCCTTGTTCCAAAAGAGCTGAAAGAAAACGGGCTTTCAAGCGCGAAAATTATTTTCAAGGATGAGGCGATAAAAAACATTATACGGCATTGGACAATGGAATCCGGAGTNAGAAATCTTGAAAGAGAGACAGCCCGCTGCATAAGGCGCATAGCTAGAAGAGCGGTAAACAAGGGTTACGGAAAAGACAAGGATATATCATCTTATAAAAAAACTATTACGCCTGACAGTCTCGAAAATCTGCTTGGTAAAAGAAAATACAAACGCGATCTTGTATACAGGGAGGCGCGTACCGGAGTAACGTACGGGCTTGCATGGACTGAAACAGGCGGAACCATAATACCTGTAGAAACAATCCGTTATAACGGAAGCGGCGAACTNTTAATAACCGGAAACCTGGGCGATGTAATGAANGAAAGCGCCCGTATTGCNCTTTCCTATCTGCGAAGCGCNAGCGATAAATACAATTTTGCGGTAAAAGACATCT
The DNA here is from genome assembly GCA_009787285.1 of Brevinematales bacterium. GTDB lineage: Bacteria > Spirochaetota > Spirochaetia > Treponematales > Breznakiellaceae > WQXQ01. The sequence goes on along the minus strand of WRGH01000067.1, from coordinate 3,129 downwards.
CGAAATCAGACTTTCATATCCATGTTCCGGAAGGCGCAATCCCGAAAGACGGACCCTCAGCCGGAGTTACCCTTGCGTCCTCCCTTCTNTCCACCTTGTGTAAAGTTCCTCCCTGCCCCGCTATTGCCATGACAGGAGAACTTACGCTTACAGGCCGCGTACTTCCAATCGGCGGACTGAAAGAAAAACTGCTCGCCGCAATCAGGAACGGAATGGAAAAGACTCTGCTGCCGAAAGACAATAAGCCTGACTGGTACGAGCTTGACAAAGATATTCGCGACTCAATTAATGTTGAATTTGTTGAAACAGCCGACGATGTGTTTAAGATTTTATTTGCGGAAAATATCCTGAAAAAAACGGCAAGTTAAAACTTCCTGTCTTGTCCGGACATTGAATCTTTTTGCAATTTGGGTAATACTGTTCCTATGAAATACGACATTATTTTAGCCGGAGTTGGAGGACAAGGAGTGCTTTCAATCGCCTCCGTAATCGCGCAGGCGGCTGTCAGCGAAGGGCTTGAAGNCCGTCAGAGCGAAGTTCACGGCATGGCTCAAAGGGGCGGCGCTGTGTTGGCTCATCTTCGCATTTCAAATAAAAAGATAGCGGGCGACCTTGTCCCGAAAGGAGCCGCCGATCTTGTTATTTCCATGGAACCGCTTGAAAGCCTTCGTTATGTGTCATACCTTAAAACTTCAGGTGTTCTTGTTACTTCATCCGATCCTTTCGTCAACATACCGAATTATCCTGAGTTAAATGAAATAACTTCAACAATAAAACGCCTTCCCCGCCACAGTCTTGTAGAAGCGGGAGAACTTGCAAAAAAAGCGGGGCTTTCCAAAACCGTGAATACGGTTATGATCGGAGCGGCTTCATGCTTTCTTCCCATAAAGTCTCAAAGCCTTGAAAAAACCATTACCTCCGTTTTTTCAAAAAAAGACGCTTCGGTTGCGCAGATAAATGTAAAGGCTTTTAAAATGGGTCAGGCTGCGGCGGCAAAAGGATAATTTTTTCCTGACAATTTTAATTGTCAGNAAATTCCGATTATAAGCGTTTGTCATATAAGGAGTATTAATGGACTTTCAATACCGGCAGCCTGAAATAGAAAAAATGCCAAGGGCGCAGCTTGAAGCATTGCAGCTTCAAAAACTAAAAGAAGAAACGGAATTTGCCCTGCGCACTCCTTTTTATAAAGAACGGTTTTCAAAAGCCGGTATTAACAGCAAGGATGATATAAAAACACTTGACGACCTTAAACGGATTCCTTTCACCACAAAAAATGATTTAAGGGACGGCTTTCCATACGGTTTTTTGAGNATTCCAAAAGAAGAAGTTGTCCGTCTTCATTCGTCAAGCGGAACAACGGGGACTCCCACGACAATTTATTTTACCGGAGATGACATCAAACGCTGGTCGACTTACATGGCGCGCTGTATCTACGGAACAGGCTGCACAAAGAGCGACGTTTTCCAGAACATGATAACTTACGGGCTTTTTACAGGCGGTCTTGGGTTTCACCAGGGCGGCGAAGAAGTAGGAATGCTTGTAATTCCGGCGGGACCGGGAAACACAACCCGCCAGTTCAAGATGATGCAGGATTACGGGACAACGGTGTTACACGCAACGCCTAGTTTTCTTCTGCACCTTGAAACAAAAATGAAGGAAGCGGGCGTAAAGCGCGAAAGTCTTTCGCTAAAACGCGCTTTTGCCGGAGCCGAGCCGTATTCAGAAGACACAAGGCGCAGGATCGAAGCGCTGTTAAAAGTCGATGTTTATAACTCTTACGGCTTATCTGAAATGAACGGGCCTGGCGTCGCGTTTGAATGTCAGTGCAAAGAAGGGCTTCATATATGGGAAGACGGTTACATTACGGAAATCATCAATCCTGACACGCTGGAACCGGTAAAGGAAGGCGAAAACGGAGAGCTGGTTCTTACCATACTTTGCCGTGAAGCGACTCCTTTATTCCGCTACCGCACAAGGGATCTTACCTCTTTTTATACCGAACCCTGTAAATGCGGCAGAACCCACCGCAGGCTTCACCGTATCACAGGCCGCAGCGACGATATGCTTATTATTAACGGTGTAAACGTTTTCCCAAGCCAGATTGAAGAAGTAATCATGGGCATGAAGGAAGTCGGCAACAATTACCTTATCGTAGTTGAAAAAGACGGAGCGCTGGACAGACTTACCGTTAAAACTGAAGTAAGCGCCGGTATCTTTATGGACGACACCCGCCCGTTAAACGCGCTGAAAGAAAAAATAAAGGAAACATTACAGGCTTCAATTTCTATCAGTCCGAAAGTAGAACTTCACGAGAGCGGAAGTCTGCCTGTTACCGAAGGCAAGGCTGTAAGGGTGCAGGATACAAGACCAAAGGATGTTTAACCCGCACGCTGACATAAACCGGAAAGCATTTTGATTGTTCTATATTTCTCTTGGTTTATGTATTGACTTTTTCTCTTTCCATTCTTTTAACATCTGATTAAGTTGAAAAGCGAAATAAAAACTTGAAACAATATATGAAATAACTATGTTTTTTATTAGTACCTTTTGTACTTCCGGCATTTTAAGAATATATATTAATGCGCCAATATCTATTCTTTTTATTTCTTTTAATATAAGCACTGAATATGATACTGTTACTCCGACAGCGANCATTATTAATCCGGCAATTACAACAATAACCGCCCCAACAGGTGATATTTTTCCTTTAAATTTTTTATATCCTTTTATTCCTAAAATTATATAAATTACCGCAGATACGGCGGNCAANCTGTNNAAAAACACAAAAAATAATATTGTCAATAAAATTCCGGGAATCGAAAATAACACTGCGCCCAAAAGTCCCAATAAATAATTCCCCTGAATTTTTTGTTGTTCTATAGTTTCATTTTGTATATTTTTTTCAATTTGTTTATAACAATCATTACAAATTATTAAAGAAACATTATTAATACAATAAACTTCCGTTTCATTTTGCTGTCCGCAATGCTGGCATTGAAGTCTTTGAGCAGGATATTTATTACTAAAATATTTAACGAATTCATCCAATAAGCTTTTAATTTTTTTTATTGAATACGGCATGATTATTTCAGTAAAAATAATTTTAACGCCGTTCGGAAGCCATTC
>WRGH01000066.1 GCA_009787285.1 Brevinematales bacterium | reverse complement strand
AGCGCAGTTTGCCGTTGTAGTTAAAACCCATCGACCTTCCGTGCGCGCCCGCATCGTGAATAACAACAAAGTCTCCCGTTTTTCCGGCGTCTGTATCCGCCACAACGTCTATCTTCGGCAGTTTTCTCTGAACGGCGAACTTGTCATTATTTTCGCACAAGCTGCCCACCACATCGTAGGTTTCAGATAACGGCGCGTTTTCCTTTCCGGGAATTGTTATGTGATGATATGCGCCGTAAAGGGCAGGGCGCATCAGATCGGCCATGCAGGCGTCTAGAGCTATATATTTGCGGTAAATTTCTTTTTTATGGACTGCGCGCGTCACAAGCCAGCCGTAGGGACCTGTTACAACTCTGCCCCATTCCGTATGGATTCCTATTGGATCAAGGCCTGACGGTTTGATAATTTCGTTATATGCCGCCTCTATTCCTGCCGCAAGTTTTTCATAATTAATCCCTTCCTGTTCAGGCTTATACGGAATTCCCATACCGCCGCCAAGATTGATAAATTCAAGGCGCACCCCTGTTTTTTCCTTTATTTCAACCGCAAACTCAAATAACATCCGCGCAGTTTCAATATGATATGGTAAGGACAGTTCATTTGAAGCGACCATTGTATGCAGCGCAAATCGTTTTACGCCCTTATCTTTCAGCATGGAATAACCTTTAATCATCTGCTCTCGTGTGAGACCGTACTTTGCCTCTTCAGGCTTGCCTATAATGGCGTTACCTTCCTTGAGAGGACCGGGATTGTAGCGCATTGAAATTAATTCAGGCAGTCCTGCCGTTTTTTCCAAAAACTCAATATGGGTAAAATCATCCAAATTTATTACAGCGCCTATTTTGCGGGCGGCCTTGTATTCCTCTGCGGGTGTTTCATTTGAAGTAAGCATAATATTTTCACCTGCTATACCTGCCATTTCCGCAAGAAGCAGTTCAGGATAACTGGAGCAGTCCGCTCCGAAACCTTCCTCCGCGAGAATTTTTAACATATAGGGGTTGGGCAATGCCTTTACCGCAAAATGATTCTTATAAGAAGGAAAAACAGAAAATGCCGACTTAATCCGGCGGACATTTTCGAGTATTGCCTTTTCATCGTAAATATAAAACGGCGTCGGATACTGCCGCGCTATTTTTTCCAGAGCAGCTTTATCAAGGGGAAAGTACTTTTCGCTCATGCAATAATACTAACAAAGAATCGGAAAGTAATACAAGGCAACGCTATTATTTAACAGTTGTAATTGCCTTGAGTATCTTTTCGGNAAATAACTTCTTATCAATTGGTTTTATTGCAAAGTCATTTGCGCCGCTTTTTATAGACTCAATAACATTTTGTTTATCGCTTTCACCGGTAATCATTATAACAGGCAATTTTTTTAATTTATCAGAACTCCTGATTATTTTTAAAACATCCAATCCTGTCATTGTCGTAGATAAATTCCAGTCAAGCAGAACAAAATCGACATGTCTGGTTTTCAACAGTTTTAACGCATTTTCGCCATCTTCCGCTTCAAGAAAATAGCATGGTTCGCCTATTTTAATCTCAGACACATAATTTTTGATCAGATTACGAGTAGGCCGTGAATCATCAACTACTAAAAATTCCATAAAATCCTTACCCTTCCAATAATAAATATTTTAAAAGAATTCTACACGAATTTCATTAAAATAGTCAAACAAAAAATTACAAAAAAAGAAGTTTTTTCACAACAAAAGTATCTTGAAAAAGCCCAGATGTAAATATTAGCCCAGATAACCCTTGTGTTTCAACAACTCTGCATTTAGAATACCGCCTCCCGCAGCGCCGCGCACAGTATTGTGCGAAACCGCCGTAAAACGGATGTCAAACACATTACAGGGACGAAGCCTGCCGATAACGACTGCCATTGCCTTATCGGTATCGCGGTCTTTGCGCGGCTGGGGCCGGTTGTCTTCTTCGCGGTAGACAATAGGCTGTTTTGGAGCCATTGGTAAATCAGCTTNCTGCGGCAATCCCCTGTACGCAGCCCAAATTTTCCTGATTTCTTCCATTGAGGCGGGTTTTTTCGTTTCAAATTCCAGCGAAACACAGGCCACGTGACCGTCAGTTACCGGTACGCGGTTACAATGAGCGGAAATTTTCGGTGATTCTGCGTTTTTAAACACACCGTTTTCTATAGAACCAAAAATTTTNAGCGGCTCTTTCTCGGATTTTTCTTCTTCTCCGCCAATATAGGGAACAATGTTATCAATTATATCCAGTGAAGGAACGCCGGGATAACCCGCTCCGGAAACTGCCTGAAGCGTGGTAACGATAATCCTCTGCGCGGCATAACCTGCCTTGGCAAGCGCATGAACCGGAGCCATGTAGCTTTGAATTGAACAGTTGGGCTTTACAGCTATAAAACCGCGATCCCAGCCGCGGGCTTTTTTCTGTATCGGAATAATATCAGCGTGATCNGGATTTACTTCGGCAATAAGAACCGGAACATCAGGCGTCCATCGGTGCGCCGAAGCGTTGGAAATTACCGGAATACCNGCCGCCGCGTACTGTTCCTCAAGGGCGCGGGTTTCGTCCTTGCCCATTTCAAGAGCGGAGAATACAAAAGAACAACCGCCTTTTTTAAAAGCGGCAATGGCGCGGCTTACGTCGTTAGCGTCTTCGACGGTTAATCCGCCTACATGGGNAGCGTAGGTTTTTGTAAGATGCCACCTTCCGGCGACCGCTTCATCATATTTTTTGCCGGCGCTGCGCGGCGAGGCTGCCACATAACGTACCTCGAACCATGGATGATCATTGAGAAGGGTAATGTACTGCTGNCCAACCATACCTGTAGCACCCAATATGCCAACCGGAATCTTTCCCATAACTGCTGCTCCTATGGAGTAATTTAAAGATGTTTTTAAAATGTGTCAAGCTTACTTACTTCGATGTCAAATTATAAACGCCGTCCCATTAAGGGGCAAATGGCTTTGCTCCGTAAGAGATAGTTGAAAACAGACTTGAATCAACATTTATCTTCAGATATTCTAAAANCATGAGTACAAATCCTGTTGCGGCTTACCTTGCCGCCGTATCGCCGGATAAAGCAAATACAAACCTGCTGGCTTATCTTTGCAGCTTGTCGGAAATTTCTAAAGTTTATCCTGAAATCGCATCTTCAATAGTGAAAGAGCTGGANAATCAGCGCAGGCGCATAAAGCTGATCGCAAGCGAAAATTACTGTTCCATAACAGTTCAGCTTGCAATGGGAAATCTCTTAACAGACAAATATGCCGAAGGAACAGCCTACCACCGTTTTTACGGCGGGACCGAAAATGTTGACGTTATCGAAAGTCTTGCGCAGAAGGAAGCCTGCAAACTGTTCGGAGCGGAATACGCCAATGTGCAGCCGCACTGCGGAGCAGACGCAAATTTGCTCGCATACTGGGCTATTCTCAGCACGCGAATCGAAAATCCGGCGCTGGAAAAATTAGGTGAAACCAATCTGTATAAACTTGACGATTCTCAATGGAAGGAGCTTAGGACTTCTCTGGGGAACCAGCGCCTTTTGGGACTGGATTACTATTCCGGCGGACACTTGACACACGGTTACCGTAATAATCTTTCCGGGCGAATGTTTGATATACACAGTTATTCTGTTTCCGAAAAAGACGGACTGCTTGATTACGATCAAATTGAAAAGCAGGCGTGTGAATTGCGCCCGCTTATTCTTCTTACGGGTTATTCCGCATACCCCAGAAAAATAAATTTTAAGCGAATGAGGGAAATCGCGGACAAGGCCGGCGCAGTATTTATGGTTGACATGGCGCACTTTGCGGGACTTGTAGCGGGAAAAGTTTTTACAGGCGAATACGACCCTGTGCCGTGGGCGCATGTTGTAACCAGCACTACTCATAAAACCCTGCGCGGTCCCCGTTCGGGAATTGTTCTTTCTACAAGTGAATTTGCCGAAGCTCTGGACAAGGGCTGTCCCCTTACAATGGGCGGCCCCCTGCCCCATGTGATAGCGGCAAAAGCAATCGCTTTACGCGAAGCGGCTTCTCCCGAATTCAAACAGTATGCCCAAAAAATTGTTGATAACTGTCAGGCGCTTGCCGCTTCCTGTGTTAAAAACGGACTTGAAGTGCTGACAGGCGGAACGGACAATCATCTGTTACTGATTAATATTCATAAAGCAGGTCTTACGGGCAGGCAGGCGGAAAGCGCACTACAGGAATGTAATATAACGGTTAACCGCAACAGCCTTCCCCGCGATCCAAACGGCCCTTGGTATACATCGGGATTAAGGCTCGGTACTGCGGCTGTTACCAGTCTAGGTATGGGAGAAGCCGAAATGGCGGAAATNGGCGCATTAGTAGCGGATGTATCAAAAGCGACAACTCAGTCGCCGGACAATAAAGAGCCGTCCAAAAACAGCAAGGCAAAGTACAGCATTGACACAAATGCAAAGGCAAAAATTCAAGAAAGGGTAAAAAGCCTTATGGATCGTTTCCCTGTATATCCCGAACTGGATTTGGAGTTGCTGAAAAAAACTTTTGTATAATTTTTTATCGGAAATTATTTAAGAATTGAAGTTTCCGAATAACTCTAATTAAGTATTACCTTGTTTTTTGCGGATAAAACCTGTAAACAATTCAAAAAGGATCGGATCAATTTTCAGGCTCTTTGTAATAAATTCTTCACGCATCATTACAATGGCTTCTGCGGAGTCCAATGCTCTGCGGTAAACACGATTAGGGTCAGTAACGCTGTCATAAATATCAACTATTTCCAGAATCTTTGCGGGAAAGTAAGCAAGGGCATGACACTCCAATATGGAATCAAGATCAAAAGTCATGCAATATTCCGGTCTGACCTGCGGGTTGGCTTTTTGGTAATGTTCAAGATGATCGCGGAAATAACCATAGCCTTCAGGATTGCCGTAATACTCGTGATGATAACCTGTAATAATACTTGCTTCCTTTGGATAACTGGTTTTATTGACAACGGAATTGTAGCCAAGTTTGACATGCTCAATTACAATACTGCGTTCATAGGATGCTTCNCCCTCGTGGTATTCTACAGTGTCCGCCTTCCCAATATCATGAATTAAAAAACCAACAGCCCACTTAACAAAAAGATCGGGAGGAACGGGCAGCATACCCTTTTGGAAAACCCGTTCCAAAACTATATCATCAGTGGAAATGTACGGGAGCAGATTTTGATAATATTGGCGGTACTTAGCATTTAAAGTTTTCCGCATATTAATAATAGCCACCCTGTTTGAGACAAAATTATTGTAATAAGCAAGAAAGGCAATTCCGTTAAGGTATACCCTGGTCATATGCTGAACTACCGTGCCATTGGATTTTTCTACAAGCCGGTTCATTAATTCATTATCAAAAATATTTCTGGAAACAAGCTGGGCGTATGACTTTACCATTTCATTAGTTGTAAATACAAGCGTCTGCGTTGTTTTTTTTGCTTCCGCATCCCCNAGGTCAAAAACATTTTTCAAAGCCGAATGATTTATCATAACGGCGTCTCTTGTGGTATTTACCATAACTTTGGTAACGGTTGACTTATCCTTTGTTTTTTTGGAAATAAGATCATCCATTTTAACTTTTATATCGCTAAGGTATTTTACTTTTTCTGCGTTCGTCATAGACGCAATAACTTTATAGTCATCTCCGAAGTTCTGAACTGCGGGTTTAGGCTGNCTGCCGCCCTCAGTTTTTTTTGCAGCTTTTGATTCCGAAGCAATCGGTTCAATTATGTTTTTTTCTCTTAGTTTATCCAGCGTTTCTTTTGTAAAAAAAAATTCCCAGTTTTTATCCTTCCGCCAAAAATTATTATTAGCTTCATACAAAGTCTTAAAAGGCATAAGCCGGTATCTTTGAGCTATTTTGTGTCTGCAAAAAACAGGTATCTCTTCTTTAAGGATTATTTCTATATTCGTTTTATTAACGCTCTTTCCGTCAGGCATTAAAATCTCTGAAAGAGGCGTATCATAATTATACTCTTTTGACATAGTTTTATAATACCACAATATACAGGTATTGGCAAATCTTCTTTACCGCCCCAAAAGGGACGGCGCAGCATAGTATTTACGAGTTAAGATTTTTGTATAACGGCTTGTCCGGAAATTCCGGAATAATTCTATTTTTGGGCTTTTTGTTTTTCGTGGATAAAATCGACAAATATATCAAAAAGTATTGCGTCGAGTTTACGGCGTTTCTCAATAAATTCTTTACGCATCATATTCAAAGCTTCTTCCGGAGTCATAGCNTTGTGATAGACACGGAGAGGATCTGTAANACTGTCATATACATCTATTATTTCCAGAACTTTCGCGGGGAAATAGGCAAGGGCTTTGAAATCTATTATTGGATCAACATCGTATGTAATACAATATTCCTGTTTTGCTCCCGGATTTTGTTTTTTATATTGCTGCAGGTATGCGCGGAAATAACCGTATCCTGAGGTATCTCCGTAATATTCATGGTGATAACCGGTGATAAGACTTGCTTCAATCGGATAATTTGTTTTTGACACAATGGATTTGTAACCCAATTTAACATGCTCAGTTACAATATCACGATTATATGAGGCCTCGCCTTCGTGGTACTCAACAGCCGCCGCTTTTCCTATGTCGTGAACAAGGAAACCTACAGACCATTTATACAACATATCAGGAGGAATAGCTCTCATCCCGCCCATAAATACGCGCTCCAAAATAATGTTATCGGCGGCAAAGCCGGGAAGCAGGGCATGATAAAACTTACGGTACTTTTCAACAAAAGAAATGCGAAGTTTTTGAATGGTGCTTGATGTTGAAACAAGTTTATTGAAATACGAAAGAAAGGCAATCCCGTTAAGAAATACCCTTGTCATGTGCTGTACAATTGTACCGTTGGATTTTGATACCAATGTATTCATTAAATCGTCATTAAAAAATTTTTCAGATGATATAAGCTGCACGGACGACTTCACCATTTCATGAGTAGTATCTACAATGTCCTTAGTTAATTTCTTGGCTTCTTCATCCACCACTTGTAAAGCCTCTTTAAAAACTAAATGATTAATTAAAGCGGCATCCTTTGTCGAATCAACAAGAGCTTCTGTGATAACCTTATTGTCGTTGGTTTTGGAATTCAGCATATCCAGATTGGATTTATTAAGCTTCAAATGATTGACTTTGTCTTCAACGGACATATCGGCGAATTTTTGAANTTCGCTTCCGTAGCCTGCGGCNGCCTCTGCTTTCAGTTCCTCAAGCTCTTCGGCGTTTGTTTTTTTTAAGGTATTGCTTGCTTTTTTCGGCCTTTCCAGTTCCCAGTCGCCGGCTTTAACAATGGATTTTTCTTTTAGTTTTTCATAATCTTCCGAAGAAAGAAAATATTTCCAAACTCCGCTTTGCTGCCAAAAATTTCCATTATTATCAAACAATACCTTAAAAGGCATAAGCCTTTTTTTCTTGTTGTCTTTATTAATACATAAAACAGGAATCTCTTCCTGCATAATGATATCAATATAAGTTCTATTGATACCCTTGCCGTCAGGCAGCGGCATAATCGACTCTAACGGAATTTTTTTATCTTTCTCCGACATTATACTATATATTATAATATATAATCATAAGGTATTGGCAAGATTCCAAAAAAAATATCAAAGAAAGCAAATTAATCTAAATTATATGCAGAAACTACTTTTGCTGGTTAATTTTTTCCAGAATATCGCTAATAACCTTGTCAGCTTCATCATGGGCAACCTGACACGTACCAACCTTCCTATGTCCGCCGCCGCCGTAATGCAGCATAAGAGCGCCTACATCCACTGTGGAGGAACGGTTAATAATGCTATGACCAATAGTAATAGCCACATTAGCTTTATTACGGCCATCTACAATCCACATGGAAATGTTTTGTTCGGGATAACATGTATAAATATAGAACCTGTTACCGGCGTAAATGGTATCTACATTGCGCAGATCCACCACCAAAACATCGCCGACAGTTCTGCTATGTTTCTTTACCATCTCGGCAAAGAGGTCTTTCTGCTGATTATACAAATCAAGTCGTTCTTTAACGTCCGGCATGACCAAAATATCGTAAATTGATTTCTCATTGCAAGCTTTAGCCAGAATTGCCATAAGGTCATAGTTACTGATAGTAAAATTCCTGAAACGTCCTAGACCTGTGCGCGGGTCCATTATAAAGCCTAAAAGCACCCAGCCCCTTGGCTCTAATATTTCATCCTTTGTAAGATCGCCGGAATCAACTTTATCAACAAAATGGATCATTTCCGCAAATTTCCCAAGTTTGGCATCTCCGCCGTAGTATTCATAAATCAGCCGCGCGCAGCTTGGAGCCGGTTTTGATATACCTTCAAAATTTGCATTACTGCCCAAACGCTGTGATTCACTGGAATGATGATCAAACCATATCCTGCAGCCCTTAACATACGGAATATTGGCCAATATATCGTTTCCGTTGGCTTCTATCAAACCATCCTGAATATCCTTTGGATGTACAAATTTCCACTCGTCAACCAAGCCAAGATATGATAAAAGCGCCCCGCAAGCTAAACCGTCAAAGTCTGATCTGGTTAATAACCTCATTTTTCAGTACCGTCCTTAAGCGTAAAATCCTATTATAAATGTCGGCAGAATCCGTTTTATTATAAAATAATTGATTAAAAAAGGAAATAGGACTAATTAGTGTCTGTCCACAAAGTCGGTAACTTTGCGGACAGACCTTGCATTTT
>WRGH01000065.1 GCA_009787285.1 Brevinematales bacterium | reverse complement strand
GCTTATTACGGACTTAATAACCATGTTACATCGCTTATAAAAGCCATCACGATGCTTGGAATAAATACTGTTAAAAATTTAACATTGTCTACCGCTATATTAAGCACTTTGCCTAAAAACAAGAAATTACACGGGATCGATATGGAAGGCTTTTGGCGGCATTGTTTGTGCGTAGGCGTTACTTCCAAACTTATTGCGATAAAACAGGGAGTTGATCTCAGAAATCAACAGGAATATTTTACAGCAGGTTTGTTACACGACATAGGAAAAGTGCCGCTAAACGCGGTACTGTCGGTTGATTATATGAATATGATTATAGCTGCGGATAGTGAACATAAGACTCTTATTACGGCAGAAGATGAAAGTTTCGGAATAAATCATTGTTTTTCCGGTGAACTGATAGCCAATGCGTGGAAACTTGAAAGCCCTGTTTCTGATGTTATTATCTGGCATCACAACACCGATAAATATTACGGTGAATATCTGCATATTTTATACAATGTTATGGCTGCGGATTATTTTTCCGTTACCTACAACATCGGTTTTTCAGGAAACAAAAATCCTGTAAAGCCTGATAATGAAATATGGGGAATTATAGGCCTGAATGAAAATTTCTTTGAAGAAATAAAGGGGAAAGTCTTTAAAGAAATTGAAAAAGCCAAAATCTTTCTAAAAGTTTAAGAACTTCGTACGAAAGGTGCGTTTTACCGCAGACAATGCATGCCGGTTGTATTTAACATGCCATAGATACTATAATTAATGTATGCTCTCAGTGCGTTTTTGGGGGGTGCGGGGTTCTATTCCGTGTCCTGGTCCGGATACTGTAATTTACGGCGGAAACACAACTTGTCTGGAAATACGCGCGGATGACAGGCTGATTATTGCCGATCTTGGAACCGGACTGCGGCCGTTGGGCGACTGGCTGATGGCCAATGATTTAAAAAAATACGGAAAAATAAAAGCGGATATTTTTGTTACTCATACTCACTGGGATCATATACTGGGATTTCCCATGTTTACGCCGGCTTATATCCGCGGTACTGAATTGCGCATAACAGGTCCTGTTTCTTTTGACAATAATACCCTGAAAAGCATTATAGAAACGCAGTTGTCATATCAGTACTGGCCTGTTACGGCGGGAGAACTTGCCGCAAATATCGAATATAATCAAATAAAGGAAACTACGCTGGATATGGGCGAAGGACTTTCCATGACCAGCAAATTCCTTAACCATACAATATTATGTCTTGGTTACCGTTTTGATTATCGGGGCAAATCAATAGCATTAATTTTTGATCATGAGCCTTTTCGTAATCTGTTTTCTGTTAACCCTGCCGATGAAGGTTATGATGAAGAGGCGGCCAAAGAAGGTGAAATTGCGGCTGCCGAAGAAAATGAAAAAATAAGAAATTTTATAAAAGGCGCGGATATTGTGGTTCACGATACCCAGTATATGGAAGAAGAATATACAAGTCATACAGGCTGGGGACATGCGACATTTGAGCATGCTATAAACGCTGTGAACGGCGTTGACGTAAAAAAACTGGTCTTCTTTCATCATGATCCTGCGCATACAGACAGCCAGCTTGAACAGCTTGAAAAAAAATATACAGATACTACAACGGCGAAAATAATAATGGCAAAAGAAAAAATGACTCTGGAAGCGTAACAGTAACAAGTTAGAACGGAAAATCAACCTTTAATTCAATGGCGATTTTCTGCATTTCTTCAAGTGTTTTTATATTTACGGGAATTTGTCCGTTTATCCTCTGCGCCATAAGTTCCGTTTCCATTTCTCCGTGTGTGTAAATGCGGTCATGCCCCACTGCTTTTTTGCTGTCTCTCAATTCCTGTAAAAATTTTGACATGCTTGCGCGTATTGCGGTTTTATCGCCGAATATTCCGTAATCAATTGCCATAAAGTAATGGCATATACCGGTATGGTCAGGTTTTCTGTTTACGTAATTTGACGTAAGTCCGCCGGAAATTACCGCAGAAAAAAGATCAACAATCACGCTTAATCCGTATCCCTTGTGCCCGCCGTGAAGAACACCGGCCCCTCCAAGCGGGGCGATGCCGCCGCCTGATTTGTTAATTATATTTTCAATTACAGCGGCGGCGTCTGTACACGGGTTGCCGTCATTATCCAGCGCCCATAAATCAGGAAGCGGCTGTCCCGTTTTTCTGTAAACTTCAAGTTTACCGCGGGGTACAACGGTTGTCGCCGCGTCGTATGAGAATGTAACAGGGTCTGCGGGCATGGCGAGAGCTAACGCATTGGTTCCCGTCATTGCTTGCGAGCCGAATGTAGGTACGCAGATAGCTTCGGTGTTTGTCATGCAAATACCGAGCAGATCTTCAGCCGCCGCCATTTCAGTATAAAAACCGGCAATGCCGAAGTGGTTGGAATTACGGACCGTGACCATTCCGCAGCCGTTGTTATGTGCTTTTTTTTCGGCAAGCTGCATGGCCTCAACGCCTGCAAGCTGTCCCATTGCTTTGTTGGCGTCTATGCATGCAGAAATCGCCGTTTCATGTACAATTTGAGTTTTTGCGCTTATTTCTACCTGACCGGATGTAATTTCCTGATGATAACGGACAAGCCGCTGTACGCCGTGGGATTCAATTCCGTATAAATCAGCCTGAAGCAGCACATTACAGATTATTTTACTTTCATCTTCCGTAAAACCATAAGATCTGAAAATAGCTTCACAGAATTTTCTTAAATTCTTTGTATCAATCTGTTTATAATCTGTCATTTAGCCGATAGTCTTTAATAATTCTTCGACTTTATCTGTCTTTTCCCATGGGAATTCAGATCGTCCAAAATGCCCGTACGCCGCTGTCTTTAAATAAATAGGCTGGCGCAGATTCAAAGTTTTTATGATTCCTGCGGGACTTAGATCAAAAACTTTTGATACCGCTTTTGAAATACTGTCTTCACTGACTTTGCCTGTGCCGAAAGTATCTACCATGATAGATACGGGGAATGGTACGCCGATTGCGTAGGCAAGCTGTATTTCGCATCTTTCTGCAAGTTTTGCGGCGACTATATTTTTTGCGACATAACGCGCGGCATATGCGGCAGAACGATCAACTTTGGTCGGATCCTTGCCGGAAAACGCGCCGCCGCCGTGCCGTCCCATGCCGCCGTAAGTATCTACGATGATCTTGCGCCCTGTGAGCCCTGTATCGCCGAACGGACCGCCGACAACGAAACGGCCTGTCGGGTTAATGTAGTAATTGGTTTTTTTATCAAGCATTCCGGTCGGTTCAAGCACGGGCATAATAATTTTTTCAACTATTGTAGTTTCAATTTCTTTATAGGTAACTTCAGGAGCATGCTGATGAGAAATTACAACCGAATCTATACGGAGAGGCTTCTTTCCCTCATATTCAATTGTTACCTGACTTTTTGAATCAGGGCGAAGCCACTTAATTGTTTTGTTTTTTCTTAGTTTTGACGCATTTAACAATAATTTATGGGCAAGCATAATCGGCATCGGCATTAATTCCTTTGTTTCATTACATGCAAAACCAAACATCATCCCCTGATCCCCCGCTCCCTGCTGTCCCTTGAATTTTTTAAGACCTGTGCCGGAAACACCCTGCGAAATGTCTGGGGATTGGCTGTGGATCATGTCAAGTACAGCCATTGAATTACAGTCAAGTCCGTAAGCCGGGTCTGTGTAGCCTATATCCCTTGCGATTTCCCGTACAAGATGATGAAAATCAACAAAAGTATTTGTCGTAATTTCTCCGCCGATCAGTACAAGCGATGTAGATGCNAAAGTTTCACAGGCAACCCTGCTTTGCGGATCGTCTTTAAGGCATGCGTCAAGAATTGCGTCTGAAACCTGATCGCAGAGTTTATCAGGGTGTCCTTCGCCAACCGATTCTGATGTGAAAAAATGACGCCCTTTTCCTGCGGGGGTCTTTCCTGTACTGTCTGCTTTCATGTTTTTCTCCTTAATAAATGTGTAAATTAATTCAAGGGAAAAATCGGCTAAAAGGCTGGTTTTCCCAAACTGTTTTTAATACTAACAGGATTGTTAAAAAAGTTCAATTATCTGGTGTGGTTTCTAATTAATGCGGCAGTTTCGCTTCGGCCCCGCTGTTCTTCCACAGCCGCAATCTGTAAAAAGTAACGGTTTATATTTGCTTTCGCCGTTGGATCGTTCATGTTTACCTTTAGGTTTGGAATTGTAAACTTCATATTCGGATAAATTTTGTCAATATCTAAAATCCCGCTTGAAACCATCATTATTAACGGGTAATAAGAACCGTCCTGATAAAATTGTCTGGCTATTCCTGATAAAGTGTCTCCTGCTTTTACTGTATAAACAACGGCTCCATCGAGAATAATACCGCTTTGGTGACGGTTACCTATGTTTGTATCAGTAATTCCTGACGGCTGTGATGTAGTAGGTGTTGTTGTTGCCGACGCAGGCTGCTTTACAGTCGGTGTTGAAGGCGAAACTGTCTGAATTTGTTCGTTGGTACGCGGGGGAGCTTTTGATTTACATGCTCCTGACAGCAAAATGATAAAAATGAATATAGAAAACGAAAAAATTTTTTTCATTAAATTTCTCCTTATAAAGTATATTTTAATATACAATAACCAATTCATCAAGAAAAATACCATATTTATCAGAAAAACAATCAATTTTAAGAAAAAATCTTGTATAATTAATACAAACAGTTTACCTATTTATATTATAGTACTATACTGATATAAGTCCTTACAGGAGGAGGCTGATATGCAAAAACCAGCGACCAATAAAAGGCTGCTTGGAGTAGTAATTCCGGTTGGAGCGCTTNGAAGCAAGAATGGGATGGGAGNGGGAGAATTCCTTGACCTTGCAGGTTTTGCCCTTCTCTGTAAAAAAATGAAACTGGGACTTATTCAAATTTTACCTGTTAATGACACAGGTTTTGAAAGTTCNCCGTATTTTAGCTTAACCGCGTTCGGACTTCATCCTTTATATCTTAGAATCGAAGAACTGGAAGATTTTAACTCGGTAGATAAATCAATTAAAAAACGTATTAAGGAAGCAAAAGAAAAATTCGACAAAAATGAACGTTTTTTACATTATGATATTTTAAAAGAAAAACTTGATATATGCCGTGAAATTTATGAATCAAAAAAAGCGCAAATTGCCGAGAGCGCGTCCGGCGGAAGACTTTCAGAATGGATTAAGCAAAATTCATGGATTAAGCAATACTCCGTATACCGGAGGTTAAAGGAAGCCAACGGCGGAAAATCATGGAAGGAATGGCAGGAGTACCACACTGTTACAGCGGCAGATATTGAAACTTTGTGGAATGATAAAAAATTACGTGAAGAACACCTTTTCTGGGTTTGGCTGCAGGAAGAGTTGGATACACAGTTTTCCAAAGCCGCTAAAGCGGTCGCCGATGCGGGTATTGTATTAAAGGGTGATCTTCCGATTCTGATGAATGAAGACAGTTGTGATGTATGGGCTCATCCTGAAATTTTTATTCAGGAATTGTCAGCAGGCGCGCCGCCTGATATGTACAGCCCGGAAGGTCAAAATTGGGGATTTCCGATTTTCAATTGGGAAGCCCAGGAAAAAGACAATTTTTCATGGTGGCGTAAACGGCTTGAAACAGCGGGTAAATATTACAAAGCCTACCGAATTGATCATGTGCTGGGATTTTTCCGTATTTGGGCAAGTTCAAGAAGAGACAATTCCAATTCCTCTGTACTTGGCCGTTTTGTGCCGTACAAGCCTATAACTTCAGGTGATTTAAGAAAAATGGGTTATGATAAGAACAGAATCCGCTGGTTATCACGTCCCCATATACCCACAGGAGAAATTTGGGACACGCTGCGGAATAACCGAAGCGCTTCTTTTACCGAAGAAAAAATATCCGCCGCCGCCGGTAAAGTTTTTTTAAAAGCGCTTGAAAGGGTAAACAATGAAGAACTTTGGCTTTTTAAAAAGAAGATCAAAGGAGAAAAAGATATTGTTAATCTTGGTTTAGATACTTCTTTACACGGTTATCTTTTTAAAAAGTGGCACGACAGAGTTTTTCTGGAATATGAAAAGGGCAGNTTTTTCCCTGTCTGGTATTACAGGGATGTCACCGCGTGGAAAACTCTGTCAGGCGAGGAACAGAAAAATCTGGAAGCCCTTGTTGAAAGACAGCGTATAAAATCCGAAAAAGCGTGGGCTGTGCAGGGGAGAAAACTTCTTACAATATTATCCGAATCTTCTCAAATGCTGCCGTGCGCCGAAGACCTTGGCGCTGTTCCCGAATGTGTTCCGAAGGTGCTTTCTAAATTGAAAATTTTGGGTCTGCGTGTGGTTCGCTGGTTCCGTNTTTGGGATAAAAACGGACAGCCGTATATACCGTTTGACGAATATCCGGCACTAAGCGTTTGTACACCTGCGGTTCATGACAGCTCTACAGTCCGTGAATGGTGGGAGAAAGAAGTAAATCAGCAGCAGTTTTCCGGTTTTATCGGCGTTCCTTCGCTTCCTAAAAAATATAATCCCGGCACNGCAAAAATTATTTTGTCCAAGGTCTCATCCGCACGTTCGCGTTTCCGCGTTTTTCAGATACAGGATCTGCTTCATCTTTCAAACAAATGGTACTCGGCTGACCCGGCGCAGGAGAGGATTAATGTGCCCGGTACATTAAATAATTTTAACTGGACTTACCGCTTGCCGGCGCAGATTGAAGAAATTGCCAAAGACAAGGAATTAATAGCGGCAGTCGCTGAGTTAAGTAAGATNAAACCCGCGAATAAAAAACCGGGTAATCACTAAAACTTCAGTTTTTATTGATTTACCGTTATTAAAGAGGACAGGGAAGATGAAAACATTGGTTCTATTTTATTCTTTTTCAGGAAATACAAGGAAACTTGCCTCTCAAAAAGCAGCGGAAACAGGAGCGGATATTGAAGAAATAATCGAAATAAAAAAAATGTCCGTGTTAAAAGCATATATTGTCGGCGCATACAGGGCAATGAAACGTAAAAAGACGGAGATACAGCCGATAAAATCCCAGTTTAACAGTTATGAAAAAATAATTATTATGGCTCCTGTTTGGGCAGGTAATCCCGCGCCTGCTTTTAACAGTATAGTTGAGCAGCTTCCGTCCGGTAAAAAAGTTGAACTTGTTATGGTTTCCGCAGGAAGCGGAACCAATAATAGCGCAGAAGGGACTAAAAATCTTATCGCCGCGCGCGGCTGTGAAGTTACTGATTATATTGATATTAAGACTATGGCGAAAAAATGAGCAGTTATACGGAAGCTGTGCTGTTTAGAATTAATATANTCGGTTAAAACTATGAAGATAATTGATATTTTAAATACCGGGAAAGTTACTGTTTCATGCGAACTGTTTCCGCCGAAACACGGTTCAGGTCTTTCGGACGCACAAAATATTGTCCGTGAAACTGCGTCCCTGCATCCGTCGTTCATAAGTATTACCTATGGCGCGGGAGGCGGAACAAGCGATTACACGGAAAACCTTGCGGTCGAAGCGCAGAAACAAGGAATACCGGCGCTGGCGCATCTGACCTGNGTTTCATCGGATCGTAAAACGATAATGGACGTTTTATCAAAACTTGCGGCGGATAAAATTGAAAATATTCTTGCATTAAGNGGCGACATACCAAGCGGGCAGGAATTCCCAAATGACGCTCAGTATCATCATGCCTGCGATTTAATGAAAGAGATTCAAAACGCGGGCGATTTTTGCATAGGCGGCGCGTGTTATCCCGAAGGACATCCCGAATCGGAAAGCCTTGAAAAAGACATTGAAAGCCTTAAAATCAAAGTTGATTGCGGCTGCCGTTTTTTGACGACACAGATGTTTTTTGATAACAATATCCTGTATAACTTTTTGTATCGTCTTTTGCATAATAGAATTGACGTGCCTGTAATTGCCGGAATTATGCCTGTTATCAACGGACGGCAGATTACCCGCATCTGTAAACTTTCAGGCACGGTTCTGCCGCCGCGTTTCCGCTCGATTGTGGATAAATTTTCAGGCGACAGCGCCGCCATGAGTCAGGCGGGCATTGCCTACGCTACAGAGCAGATTATCAATCTTATCGCAAACGATGTCCGCCATATCCATATCTATACCATGAACAAACCTGATATTGCCGCGAAGATAATGAATAATTTGTCGGAAATATTCAAATAACATGGAAATACCGGAAGGCGAATTTTTTCAGAGTAAAATTTTTCAAAAAGAAGTATTACGCTATTTGGGTTATCGAGGAAACGAAGCCGATGAGAGCGTTATTTCCCAAATAGCGCTTGTGTCAAAAGAAGCGGCGGCTGATATAAACGCTAAAAATATTTTTGGCATTTGGGACTGTCAAGCCGGTACGGATACGGTTACGCTAGGTGAAATTAACATTAAAAGCCGCGATCTTGCCTGTCATTTGCACGGCTGCAGCCATGCTGTTTTGTTAGCCGCAACGCTCGGAACCGGAGCGGATACCCTTCTGCGCCGGTACAGCGCGCTGGACATGGAAAAGGCGCTGATTGCGCAGGCTGTCTGTACTGCCATGATTGAGCGTTACTGCGACACAGTCGTTTGTGAAACTGCGCGGAGCCCCCGTCTGGACGGACTGTATCCGACTTCGCGTTTTAGTCCCGGTTACGGAGATTTTGACATAAGTTGGCAGAAGGATATGCTAAGACTTTTAAACGCAGAAAAATGTATTGCGCTTTCTCTCAGTGACGGATATATGCTTATCCCTTCAAAGTCGGTTACGGCTGTTGTCGGTTTTAGCGGGGAAAAAACGGACTCAGGTGAAAAATGCAAGCGCTGTGCAAATACGCACTGCGAGTATAGAAAGGTTATGTGATATAAACCTATTTTTCTAGGCGATTTTTTTTATGGGAACTATCTTTTTAAGTTCCGCGCTT
>WRGH01000064.1 GCA_009787285.1 Brevinematales bacterium | reverse complement strand
TTTGCCTACCTATTGCCTTTTTAGAAACTTAAATATACCAGGAAAAATATATTGAACTATCGCACTACCGATTATACCAGTAATAATACCAGCGATAAATCCCATGAAGTTGTGAAAAAAATTCATCTTTTTTGCCCACTGTAATTTTGCAGGATCAAAAAATTCTTTTTCAAATTGATCAATAAGTCCGGAGACTTCATACCATTTTTCAAAGGCGCTATCAATATCAGTTTTTCCCTCAAATAACCTGGCTTCTTTTGCAAGGTCGATTATTATCTTTCTCTTACCTAATAAAGAGGGCAGAAATTTTCCGTTGTCTATAAAGCGCAAGTCTGTTTTCATTTTCAGTAATTTTTCATAGTCATCATTATGGTATTTTAGTTTTAACTTAAACGCATCTAACAATCCCCGCTTTAAGTGAGAATGTGCCTTTTCCGCGCAATGAGCTTCAGATTCGCCGTCAATGTGGATACGTTTTAGATGATCAAAAGCCGCATGTATTTCAAATAATAACTCAACCGGTAGATTATTATTTCTTGCCTCAATTTCGCTGTATAGGATTTTAACTTTTTCATTATAGAACTGGTAAACATCTTTTTCTGTCATTTTGAATGCGCAAGGATTCTGTCAATATCCTTATTTATTTCCTCTGAAGTCTTGATACCATCTCGTAGTACATTACCGCGACCTATTACCGGAAACTCGGTAGTAAAGGAAATTTTGCACTTATTTTTATTTTCCAAGTGGAGTCTCAACTTGCTGGGGGAATATTCACGTATTGTATTAGCAGACAAACCAATTAAGTTTTCTACGTTCTTTTCGACCACAGCAAATGACATCATCGCTTCCTTATGTTTAGGTATATAACCAATTTTTACCTATGTCAACTATTTGCTCTTACACTGTTCGGTATCTATATTTTAATGATCATACCGGATGATAACTATAAATAAGTATATGCCATATTTATATATTTGTCACAGACTTTTTCGTAGCGTAGTGTATGTTGTCAGGTGTTATAATATAACCCTGTAATATTTAGGCTTTATACAGGGCAAATTTAGCCGTTTAGGGTGCATAACCCCAGTCAAAAAAATTCCCCCGCTAAAGCATCCTGCACCTGCGCACCCATATATAATCATGAAAAATTATTTACTCTTTATTGCAGGGCTGGTGTGCTGTATGGGTTTGTTTGCGGAAAGCCCGAAGGCAGACGCACCGGTTTTTAACTGGGACTTGTTTTGGAGCGGTTCTTGGGAAGACAGCAAAAATCTTTATAACCGAGGAGAAATCAAGTTAAATTCTCTCCCGCTTGGAATCAACTTAAGACTAGAGGTTCTTGACAGACGGACGCTTAATTTTGATCTTGCTCCGCCTGAGGGCGAGTCATGGAGCGCGATCTGGGGCGACCCCGAAAAGACAGTTACCAATTTTTTGGGAGGAGTGTATCACAAACCTACAGGATCAAGGCTTTTATACGGAGTACTTGATGAATGGGGACTTTCCGCAAGAATACGCAATCCGTGGATTCGTTCGCCGCCCTATGCGGAAAACCACAAACCGCTTATCGTAGATTTAAAAACAACAGCTTCAACCACAAAAAATGACGAGGTTTACTTATACCTTTCAAGTCCGTCTTTAAATCTTTCACCTAATATTAAAATGAAAAGCTTTTTTTCTGCTCAGACAGAAATTAACAATTTTACGCCGGCTCTTTCGGGCGGAGCGGATTTTACATTTGCAAAGAAAACAAATGTTCTTTTTGAAGTCTTTTACACTGGGGCGAAACTTCCTCCCGTAAAAGGTAAAACGTGGTTTTCGTATCCGCCGCCCTTGCCTGAACGCGACTTTAAGCTCTACGCCGCCGGATTACTTTTCCACAACCCGTTTTTATCTGTCAGTTCCGATATTGCGGTTTCTGAAACTTTTGCATGGGGTACGGATATTTACGGCAATATTGGCGTATCTTTAACGCCTTTATTGCCTTTTGGAACAAAAGCAAGGCCGTTATCTGTTTCTTTTGCTGTAGACGGAGCCGGAGAACGGTTTGTTTACAGAGACAGAGCAAATCATGGCGAAGGTTTCAGAACTGCCGCTAAAATTGAGTGGAAGGGAAAGCAAAATTCTCTTTTGCGGTTAAATACAATGTTGCGCAGTACAGGGTTTGGCGAGGATTTTTACCGTAGTTCTACAGGTTTTTATTACCGTTTTCCGGCAATAAATTGGAACAAATATAATGGATTGATTCCCGTAAAATTTACCAAAATTCAATTAACAATGGATCGAAATGCGGAAAATCCGAAAAAAATTCACGACAGTTATGCCGGGCATATAGGTTTTTCGGTAAATTTAAAGAAAATAAAGATAAATAAACCTATTGGGGTTAATATTGCAGGTTCAATTAACGGAATATCGTCATTTTCTGGCATTTCATTGCCATATCCTGTCCCTTTGGAGCCATGGGTTTTGGAAAATACCGGAATTAGNTGCGAATTTGTCTGGTCGCCGCTAAACTTTCAGNTTAGTTCAAAGACAGGGTACACAAATTACGCAAAAAAAGACAATAAATGGTATTTTTCTTTAGGCACTGCAGCCCGTTTTAAGCATGGAAGATTCGGCATAAAAGCCGTATCGCAGGAATTTCCTAAAAAATGGAATTGTAACATTTCATGGCGACTTGAAAAATAACAAAAAAAACAAAAAACTGTATAAAATCATTTGTTTTTTCGATAATAATATATTATCATTAAAGAATACTAAATAAAGGAGGTATTATGCCAGCCGGTGTTACAATAATGATTGTGGATGACTCCAGAATAATGAGGAACACAGTAAAAGGAGTGTTTTCCGGAGTAGACACCACATGTAATTTCATCGAAGCAAATAACGGAGAAGAAGCGCTTGCACTACTGGAAACTCAGCCTGTTGATTTAGTTTTACTTGACTGGAATATGCCTAAATTATCAGGGATTGACTTTTTAAAACAGGTCAGAGCAATGGATAAGTATAAAGAACTCCCAATAATTATGGTAACAAGTGAGGCTGCAAAATTTAACGTTATAGAAGCGTTAAAACACGGAGCAACTGATTATATTACAAAGCCAATAAAACTTGAATTATTCAAACAGAAATTGGCAAAACTTCATTTATTCAGGATGTAACAATGATAGTAGAACTTTCAGATTATGTAGAACCGTTTGTTGAAGTAACAGTTACTACCCTCAAGGAATTTATCGGTATTGAGGCAACTCCAAAGCATCCGCACTTTCTGGATCCTGATCAAACACATGAGTGGGATATTTCAGCGGTAATCGGTCTTTCCGGTATGATTAAAGGTGCGGTAATTGTCTCCATGAAAACAGAGCTTGCAATAAAATTGACGGATCTGCTTGCAGGTCCCGGGCACAAAGAAATTGACGCCGATGTGATAGACGCAATAGGAGAGATTAACAATATTATTGCGGGAAACATAAAGCCGAAAATACCGAATGGAGACAAAATCGTCATATCAATCCCTACGATTATTAGGGGGAAAGAACATTCAATTGCATGGCCAAGCAAGCAGACACGAATACTCTGTATTCCTCACAAAGTCTTTGAAGAAGATATTTTTCACTTAATTGTGGCTATTGATCTGGAAAATGCAAAATAGAATAAGGGAGGACGTATGAAACATGTGTTTGTATTCGATCCCAAGGCATTTCGTAGCCAACAATGGAAAATGGATAATATCCTTGACAATATTGGGCAGTTTTTCAGGACACAGGATAAACCTAATTTTTCAATACAGTTTTCCCGTTATCGCAGGAATGCGATTGGATTAATTCAGAGTGAAATAGAGAAAGCGGAGGCCGATGATACTGTAAGAGTTTACGCCATCGGCGGAGAAGAAATCTTTTTTGATTGTTTAAACGGCGTCGCTCATTTTCCGAATGTACAGCTTGCGGCTGTTCCGTACGGCGAATCAAGCGATTTTCTGAATATATTTGGCAAAGAAAATCTGGAAACATTCAGAGACATTCCGTTGCTTGTAGAATCAAATGCGCTTCCGACAGATGTAATCGGATGGGGAGTTAATTATGCGCTAAATTCTTGTTACATTGGAATGAATTCTATCCTTTCAAAAAATCTGAAAAACATTAAGGCAAACCTGAATAAAGGCATATTCATACTTTTTTCAAAATTATCTTCTTTTATAAACTATGTAATAACATCATTTGATAAAAAGATAGTTGCCCGTAAGTATACAATTGAAATCGACGATGTAGATTACAGCGGGCATTACAGCCTTATCCATATTGCGAATGGTCCTTATTATGCCGGAAAAAAGACAGGGGCGTCGAACGCCACACCGGATGACGGTTTATTTAATGTTGCGCTTATTAAATCATCATATGCTTTAAGAACGATGTTATCTCTTGGTCTGTATTCGCGCGGGATAAGACCGGGAAACTGCATATATTTACAGGCAAAAAAAATTACTGTTCAATCAGAAAATCAAATGTGGATTCAACTGGACAATGAATATATTCAAGATACCAAAATCAGCTTGAATTTAATTCATCATGCAGTGCAAATGGTAACTGTCAATAATTTAACATACCCATCAGCCTCTGGTGTGGCTTAGTAAAGGGGGCTGAATACATGGCAACGAAAAAAGAAAGTAGTAATACCAGAAAAAAAATAGCAAACATTTCCTCCTTAGTATTAGTTTTATTTATAAGCGCTGCATTTATACTGGAAATGCATCTAGCGCAAATTAAAGTAAGTTATGGTCTTACCGGCTTAGCTATAGTTATTACATTCATGATGACGGTTTCTATAATAAGAAATTCATTAAACCATTACAAAATGGCCTTTAATGTACCGCTGTTATTGTTGATGTTTTATTCATTTTTGATGCTGCTGTGCAAATGGCAGTCGTCTTATTATTTGCTTATGTGTGTGGCTTTTTGCTTAATTAGCTGTCTGTATTCAAATTTTAACAGAACATTGGCCTTTATTTTGGTTCAAAATATTTTTATTGGTTATTTGATATTCATGGGTACTCCTGTCGCCGGACAGGGAGTGCCGATTCATACTACGCTGATTAGCTGGGTTGTATGTATGTTCAGCAGTTTTGCAATGCTGGTGGTTACAAGAGCGGCGACCATATCATTGACTAAAGCTCTTGAGCAGCAGCATTCATTTAACGATCTGTTAAATTCTACAGAAAGTTATGTCGCCATGATTAATGAACGTAATGAAATAACCTATGCCAGCAAAACCTTGTCTAAATTGGCGAATACAGATGAACCTGAGCTGGTTCAGGGACGGCCTTTTATTGACCTTTTCCCGGGAAAAAGCCTGAAGGTATATGCGGGAAAATTATTAAAAGAAAAAAGAAATTATGCGGAAGACTGGGAAGTTTCGCTGAATGGACAGAAACGGTATTTTAAAGCCGCTTCACACAGCCTGTCCGGAGAAAGCGGCAATGCTCTCATCAGTATGTACGATATGACACATCTTGCGGAACGCGATGAAATTGCAGCTATGAAAGACAGTATGAAGATTGGTCTTTTCTTTATAGACAGTAATTTTGTTATTCAGGATCACTATTCAAGGTTCTTGGAAGAAATGCTGTCGCAGACTAATCTTTTCGGAAAGCTTTTTACCGATATAATTGCCGATTCAGTTACGCCCAGCGAACTTGAAGCAATAAAAGATTATTTCATTATGATCATAGACCGCACCTATGATCAGGAAATACTCGAAGACATAAATCCGTTGAATGAATTGCACTATGTTAACGTCGAGACCGGCGAAAGAAAAGTATTTCAATGCGCATTTACCACAGTGGAACGAGGACACGGAGAGATATTTATTCTGGTAACAGTCTACGATATAACTGTCAGGGTTGAACTCCAGCAAAGGCTGGCGGAAGAGGAATCAAGACGGCAGGAAGAAATGCAGTCTGTTTTCGAGCTTATTAATGTTGAACAGGATGTTTTTTCTGATTTCTCGGAAGACATGGAACATGAATTCGGCACTATTGATAAAACGCTCAAAAGTGATATGTCTTCCCATGATGTATTGGTAAAGGTTTATCAATCCGTTCACGCAATAAAGTCCAATGCGGTAATTCTTGGATTAAATGTTTTTGGAAACAAACTGCATGCCCTTGAATCAAAAATCAAGAAATTACGTGAAACGGAAGCCGTTCCTTTTGCTGAAATGCTGAACCTTACTATGGAAATAGAAAAAATATCCAAGGAAAAAGAAAAATTCCAGGAGATTATCAACAAGCTTCAATCGTACGGAGGCGGCGGCAGTACAGGCGGTGTAAAGCAAAATGTAAAAGTACTGATTGATTCTCTTACAAAGGCTACGGAAAAGGCTTCTGCGGATATGGAAAAAATTATAAAGTTTGTGGCTAGTGATATAGATGCTGAGGCAGTTCAAATTGGACCAAGGCGTATCATAAAAGAGATACTCATGCAGCTTGTCCGCAATTCTGTTGTACATGGAATTGAAAAGCCGGATGTCCGTACGGTGAAGGGCAAAAATGAGGTAGGCATAATAAAACTTTCTATAAAATTGTCAGAAGATAAGAAAAAGATTGAAGTAAGACTGACAGATGACGGCGGAGGGCTTGATTACAAGAAAATTGCCGAAAAAGCAATACAAAACAACTTAATTAAAAAGGAAGACGCAGATAATAAAGATGCGCTGATGAAAGTAATATTCTCGCCAGGTTTCAGCACTGCGGAGACTGAGGGNGTTCATGCGGGACGCGGTATAGGTCTAAATCTTGTCCGCGATCGCATTAAAGAAGTAAACGGCGCTATGAAATTACGTTCCGAGCCGGACAAGGGAACTATTTTCTTTATGTCAATTCCAATCGTTAAGGCTTAACATAGGTAAAATTTTATTATTCATTGTAGAATAATTTGATATTCTTCCGATTGTTAATTACTTAACAAATTTATTACACAAACTAAATAAAAAATTAAAAATACTCCTGCAAATTGACAGTAATTTCAAAGCGGAAAAACCGCAGGAGGATTTATGAAAAATCGTATATTGATACGAGCGTTTGTATTGACAGTCAGCCTGTCATTCATTGCACAAATTGCCGCAGCGCAGCAGGAAGTTCCGGCGATATTGGCGGGGCACGCATTGCTTCCGGTCAGGTCTACAGTTGAGACACCGCAGGATGCGCCTTTTAATTTAAAGTTAAGCGGCAAATACACAACCGGCAGCCGTGTTACCGAATTGGGCAGCGTAGAGGGCAGGTCCGGCGGCCGTCCGACCGGTATTGGACTGCCGATTAAAGATCAGCCCCGTCAAGGACATTCCGGCATTAAGTACATGACAGACGGCACTTACTGGGTACTGGCAGACAACGGATTCGGCACTAAGGCCAATTCGCCTGATGCCATGCTTTTTTTAGCTCAGTACACTATTGATTGGAACAACGGCGCTGTCAATCCGTTAAAAGTTGTGTTTTTGCATGATCCNGATAAAAAAGTGCCGTTTCATATCGTGAATGAAAGTACTGGAAAACGTTATCTGACAGGCAGCGACTTTGATCCGGAAAGTTTTCAATTTACACATGACGCTATATGGATTGGCGATGAATTCGGTCCGTACCTTATCAAAACTGATTTTAACGGCAGAGTACAGGCAGTGTTTGAAACACTGGTTGACGGTAAAGTTGTTAAATCACCGGATAATCCTACATTGGTCACGCCCGGCTCGCCTGACGGTAAGCCTGATTTCCAAGTATCCCGCTCCAAGGGCTTTGAAGGAATGGCGCTATCCAAAGACGGCACAAAACTTTATCCGCTGCTGGAAGGCGCTTTGTGGAACGGTACGGAATATGAAAATATTAACGGCAAACGATATCTGCGCCTGCTTGAATTTGATCTTATCAAAGAAAAGTGGACCGGACGCAGTTGGCAGTATGTGCTTGAAGATAACCAATACGCGATCGGCGACTTTAACATGATCGACGATACGCACGCATTGGTGATTGAAAGGGACAACGGAGAAGGAACTGAAGATAGGGCGCTTCCTCCAGGCGGGTCGCCTGAAAGGTACTTTACCAATGTGGCAAAATTCAAACGTGTATACCGTATTATGTTTTCTGACGCAAACGCAGGCAAACCTGTAGAAAAGCAGGCTTATATCGATCTTATGAATATAAGCGATCCTGATAATCTCTCACGTGTACCGCTTAACAACGGAAAGTTTACCTTCCCGTTTTTTACCGTCGAATGCGTAGACGTTGTATATAACAAACATATAGTCGTAGGCAACGACAACAATTTTCCCCTTTCATCCAGCCGCGACCCAAACAGGGCGGACGACAACGAATTCATACTCTTGCGGGTAGATGCGCTTTTTAATTATTAGACTTGCATTCTTTCGGGCTAAAGTTCGCTTTAGCCCGAAAAAGCGCTTTTTTATTTTGTTTTCTCCTCATATTTCTGGAATTGAGCAGGCTCATATAATATACTTTAAGTAGTTATGATTTTTGGAAAAATACCTTATTTTTCGGTTATTTTGAGGAAAAAATGAATATTTTACTTATTTGTCTGGAAGAAGAGAAAGAAAAAGCCTTACAGCTTGTACCTTTTCTTGAAAAAACAGGTATTTCCTCAGAAACGCATCTTATTAAAACCAGGGATGAAGGGCTAAGAGCCATAGAAAACTTCACCCACGTTGCGGTTCTTTCGGCGCTTGGACCCGGATGGATAGATTTTCTTGCNGGATTTTTCTGCGGCTCACATACTCCTATTCTTGTATTCGGCAATAAGGCTATCGAGAACATTCCAGCTGTATTTGCCTTTTGCTTCAAATTCTTTGATACTGATGCGAAATTACATGATTATATCACCGGCGAATACGAAAATTTCAAAAAAAGTGAAGCCTCAGC
>WRGH01000063.1 GCA_009787285.1 Brevinematales bacterium | reverse complement strand
TTTAAAGGATTCACATAATTATATTATTAATATAAAAATTGCTCAATATCCTTTAAAATGTTGTCCGCACCGGTGAAACTGGTTCTGGTTTCAGGCAGAGATTGAAGAAAAAGCTGCCCGTAGCTTTTTTTGAGAAGCCTGCTGTCAAGAACCGCTACAACTCCGTAATCACTTGAACGGCGCATAAGCCTTCCGAAGCCCTGNTTGAATTTCATTACGGCATGGGGAAGTGAAAGTTCCATAAACGGATTTCCGCCCCGTTTTTCTACCGCTTCNCAACGGGCTTCAAAAACAGGATCGCCGGGAGTGCGGAACGGAAGCCTGCAAATTACAACAAGTCTTAAAGTATTGCCGGGAGCGTCTACTCCTTCCCAAAATGAATCTGTGGCAAAAAGGCACGAGCGCTCGTCTGAAATAAANTCCTGTAAAAGGCGGCTGCGATCGTCGTCTCCCTGTTTAAGACAGCGAATGCCAAGAGGAGTAAGTTCTTTTTTTGCGAATTTATATGCGTTGCTTAAAGATTGATATGAAGTAAAAAGGACAAGAGCCGACCCTCCTNCTGTTGCCGCGAGGCTTGCAGCAGTTTTGTTTATAAATTCCTGGTATTCCGGTTCATCGGGAAGAGGCGCGTCTGTGGGAGAGGTAAGAAGCACCGCATTTGAATATGGGAAGGGCGAAAGAAAACAGCCTGAATGAACTGCGTGATTTTCTACGGAAACAATGCCGCATCTGTCCGCCCAGTAGGAAAAGTTACCGTTTATGGCAAGGGTCGCCGATACGCAGACNACAGTTTTATTTACAGAAAAAACACTGTCTTTAAGCTTGGACGCTAGATCAAGCGGAGTCTTTGTAAAAACCGCCCATGGTTCTTTTGATATTTGCTGTCTTTCTATCCAAAGCACTTCGTCTTCATGCTTACGGTAATTACGAAAAGCCTCGCAAATTTCCGCAATACTTTCCAGCCGCCTGACTATTGTTTTTATTTCCCACACAACAGGACTGGCCAAACTTTCATCGTCAAGGTTTTCTGTTATTTCGCGGATCATGGCGGTAAGAGCGATAATACATTTACGCAGCGAAATGAAATGAGGAAAAAGTGATTTTTTAAAAAACGATTCATCCTCCTTGGATGAAGAAAGCCTGAAAATTCCCTCTGCGCCGCAAAGTTGAATTGCGCATTCGTCAAGTTCTTCCGCTGATGAGCGTACTTTTTTTACAGCGGCCGCAAGGCTGTCTAAAACGTCCTCTTTTGACTGGAACATTGCGTTAAATTTGACAAGCAGTCCGCGCTGATTTGCGCGGCGTTTGTGGTAAAGTTTTGACAGTTGGCGGAATATCCCTGTACGTCCGAATTCAGCGGAAAAAAAAGAAGTAGCGGAGTTTTCTATTTTATGCGCTTCATCAATGACAAGTCTGTTAAAGGGAGGAAGAACGACAGAGTTTTCGTAACCTGCGCCTTGAAAGCGCGCCGCCAAATCCGCAAAGAGCAGATGATGGTTTACTACAATGATATGAGCGTTATTCGCTTCCCTGCGCAATTTGAAAACAAAGCAGCTTTCGCGCCATGAGCAATGGCTGCCCAAACAAAGATCGGATTCAGAACAGACGCTTGACCATGTTATGTCAGACGGCATAAATGAAAGTTCCGATCTTGAGCCTGTTTTTGTCTCTTTTGACCATTCTGTTATGCGCTTTAATTCGTCAAAATCAAAATCATCAAGCGGCGGCTCTAGTATTGCTTCATCAAGCCTGCGCATACAAAGGTAATTTCCCCTTCCTTTCATAAGAACAGACTTAATATCCGCTCCTATTGTCGAAGCTACAAGCGGGATGTCTTTTTCATAAAGCTGTTGCTGAAGGGTAATAGTTGCCGTAGATATTACAACCTTTTCCTTATTTTCAAGGGCAAAGTGCATTGCGGGAAGAAGATAGGCGAATGACTTACCTACGCCGGTGCCGGCTTCTGCCATAACGTGAGCGTCTTCATTAAAGGCGCGGATAATAAGTTCCAGAAGATCAAGCTGCGCCTGACGCGGTTCATAGGAATTAAGACGGGAAGCGACAGCGCCTCCTTCTTGCAGGGAAGCAATAATCTTTTCAGAGTCTAAAAGCGGCATATTTACCGAATCGCAAGCAGCGTCATTACTTTTGCGTCTGAGAGAATATTGTCAATCAACGCATATTCGTCAGGCTGATGAAGAGTTAGATCTGTCCTTGTCCAGACGGCGCAGTCAATTCCTATGTTACGCAAATATGCCGCCATTGTACCGCCGCCTATGCCTATTGGTTTTGGCTTGACGGCATAAACTTCACCGATTGCTTCACTTAATTTTTTAACTACGGGCGCGTCAGACGCAGTGGGTTTGGATTCCGTTTTTTGAAGTATGCTGTATTCAACTGTTACGCGATGTTTTGTCTCAATTTCCGCCGTGATTTTGTTTATTTCTTCCAGTATTGAAGCTGTGGGGTAACACGGAAGAATGCGCATATCCATGTAAAAAACATCTTCGCCTGGTATTGTGTTTATATTCGGGACATTGGCTTCTTTTTTTGTCGGCTGAAAAGTAGAGTAGTCAGGATCAAACATACTGTTACGCTGATTGAATTTAGATGAAAGTCCGTTATGAAGACGCACGGCAAGATCGCTTCCTGCAAGAAAAGCGTTTGCGCCCGTATCAGGTCTTGATCCATGCGCCTGTCTGCCCCTTGTAACAAATTGCACCCAGACAATATTTTTTTCCGCTATTTCGATTAACTCGCCTTTTAAGTCTCCGCCGTCCGGAATAAGAACCATATCGTTTTTATTAAATAATTCGCCGTTGTTTTTAACCAGCCAATCTATGCCGTAAATCGAGCCGTTTTCTTCATCTGAAGCAAATAACAGCTTTATAGTACGCTGCGGCTTTAGTCCCTGTTCCGTAAAACTGAGAGCCGCAAGTACGGAAGAAACAATTCCCTGCTGATTGTCTTCTGTTCCGCGCCCGTAAAGACGCTTTCCTTGAATATCATCGCGGTATGTTACTGTCCACGGATCGCTGTTCCACAATTTTGCTTCTCCCGGAGGGACAACGTCAATATGGCTCATGATCCACAAACATTCCCTGTCTTCACTTCCCGGAATTGTCGCGATTAAATTAGGACGCACTCCGCCCTTTGCCTTTGGATCCGGCGAGTCGTACCGTTCAAGCTGCATAATGCCGTGCGCTTTAAGCCAGTTTTCAAGAAAAAGGCACTTGTCAAGTTCTCCCTCTCCGCCCGAATCAGGTGAAATCGCAGGCCGTTTTGTAAGNTCTGTTTCAAGTTCTACGGCAAGGGAGACTGAATTATCTATCCATGAAAACAGTTTTTCTTTCACTCTCGCTCCATTTCAACTAACGGGCATTGTACGCATCCCAGCTTGTTTTTATTAATGTTTCCATATCAGAGTAGNGCGCCCGCCAGCCNATCAATTCACGGGCAAGAGCGGCGGAAGCGGTAAGTTTTGCCGGGTCTCCGGCCCTGCGTCCTGCGATTTTAGACGGGATTGGCTTTCCCGTAACCTTGCGCGCTGTATCAAGAACTTCCTTTACAGAACTGCCGGTTTCACTTCCNAGNTTGACGATGAGGCTCTTGTTATTTTTATTAATAAAATCAAGTGTCATTGCGTGCCCAATGGCAAGGTCGCTTACATGGATATAATCCCTGATGCAAGTTCCGTCCGGTGTGTCATAATCGTCCCCGAAGATTTGCANCTCACTNCTCATACCGCAGGCAGTTTCCATAATTATGGGAACAAGATTCGCCGGATTTTGCTCAAGCCCTTTAATACGCCCCTTTACATCGTAACCTGCGGCATTGAAATAGCGAAGGCTTCCGAACCTTATGCCTTTGAGTTTTTCATACCATGATAAAATACGTTCAATTTCAAGCTTGGTAAAACCGTAATAATTCTCCGGAATTGTCTGATGTTTTTCATCAATTGGNATATACTGAGGCTCTCCGTAAACGGCGGCGCTTGATGAAAAAACAATTTTTTTTATTTCCGCTTCGCTTGATGCGTTAAGAATATTAATAGTTCCGGCAATATTGTTACGCGAATACTTTTCCGGATTAAGCATAGATTCCCCCGCCGCCTTTGATGCCGCAAGGTGAATTAACGCGTCAAAAGAGCCGGTTTTCATGGTTTGCAAAAGATGAGGATAATCATGAATATCACCGTGTATAAATTGCGCTTCGGGAAAAAGGTTTTCCCTCAACCCGCTGGAAAGATTGTCGAAAACAGTGCAGTTATGCCCCAGATCAAGAAATTCNCTCGTTACATGACTTCCGATATAGCCTGCTCCGCCTATTACTAATATGTTCATAGGGAAAGTATAACGTAAATATGCCAAATAATTCTACAGTTACAATGACTTACTGTCAAATATGCTTATTATATTGACGCGATCTCTTCCGCAGCTTCTTCCCACTCGCTTGTTTTTGCTTCAATTGCCGCNTTACATTCATCCAGTTTTATTTTAACTGCTCTTGCTTTTTCAACGCTGCCGTAAACTTCAGGCAAGGCAAGTTCAGTTTCAAGCGCCGCCTTTGCGTTTTCAAGTTCTTTAAGCGTTTTTAAGATTTCCTCTTCATGTCTTTCCAGNCTGCGCAGATGAGCTTGTTTTTGTTTGTCTTCAATGCGTTTTTTGGCGGAGTTTTTTTGCTTTGCAGGAACTTCAACCTGTACTGCGCTTTCCGCTTCACATGATATTCTGTCAAGGTAGTAGGCGTAATTGCCGTAAAAAAGCCTGGCTTTTGCGGGCTCACAGCCTGTTCCCGGAACAAGCTCCAAAGTTTTTGTAGAAAGCGCTTCCATAAAATAACGGTCATGTGAAACAAAAATAACAGTGCCGCCGAATTCTGAAAGAGCTTCGAGCAGTATGTCCTTTGAATTAAGATCAAGGTGGTTTGTAGGTTCGTCAAGGATCAGCAGGTTAAGCGGCTTTAGCAGAATTTTTAAGAGCGCAAGACGGCTTTTTTCTCCGCCGCTTAAAACAGAGACGCTCTTGTATACGTCATCACCTTGGAAAAGAAAAGAACCTAGCATATCGCGTAATTTTGGAATCATGCAGGTTGGCGCATCCTGTTCCATAAAATCAATTACCTGCGTATCGCCTGTTATGGCCTCCGCCGCATCCTGCGAAAAATAGCCTGCGCTGATGCCTGTTCCGTATTTGACATTTCCTTCGTAATGGGTATCGGCTCCGGCGATTATGCGAAGCAGAGTCGTCTTGCCTGCTCCGTTAGGACCTGCAACAACAAGTCTCTCTCCGGCTTCAATACATATATCCAGATTTGAAAGAACCTTTCGCTCTCCGTAATTTTTTCCTATACCTTCAAGCGTTAGGGCAATTTTTCCGGAATGGGGCGCGGGAGGAAAACTGATTTTTATTTTCTTTAGGGATTCAGGTATTTCTATTCGTTCCATTTTTTCAAGACGCTTTATAAGTTCCTGTGCGAAAGCCGCCTTGCTTGCCTTGTACCTGAAACGGCGTATAAGAGCTTCGGTTTTCGCTATTTCTTCCTGTTGTTCACCGTAACGCTTTACAAGACTTTCAAGTTCCACTTTTCGCGTTTTTTCATAAGAGCTGTAGTTTCCCGCATAACGTTTTATCTTTCCCTGAAAAATTTCGTAAACTTCATTTACGCATACGTCAAGAAAATATCTGTCGTGGGAAACCAGCAAATAACCGCCTGTAAAAGTTTCAAGCCAATTTTCAAGCCATGTCCTCGCTTCTATGTCAAGGTAATTTGTAGGTTCGTCCAAAAGCAGTATGTCAGGTTTTTCAAGGAGAATTTTTGCAAGGGCAATCCTCATCTGCCAGCCGCCTGAAAATTCTCCTGTGCTGCGATCTATGTCTTTTTCGGAAAAACCAAGTCCTGAAAGAACCATGCTGATATCAGCTTCCCTCCGGTAAAAGCCGGAATCTTCTATCATCTCCTGAAGCCTGTGATGTTCTTCGATCATTGCCTGTGTTGATGCGTCGTCATTTTTTGACTTTTCAAGTATTGCTCCGGTTTCTTCAAGGTGTTTGATCATTTTATGAATATAGCCGAATGCGGTTTCTGTTTCTTCCCGAAGAGATTTACCGCTGTGGACAATACCGGACTGCGGAAGATATGAAATGCGCGTGCTTTTTTGAACAGCCCTGCTGCCGGAATCGGGCTTTATTACATCCGCGATAATTTTCATCAGAGTAGATTTTCCCGATCCGTTTGCTCCGGTAAGACAGGAATGTGAACCAAGAGCAAGGCGTAAACTTACGTCTTTTAAAATATCCCTGCCGCCAAAGGCAATTGAAATACCTGAAAATTGAACAAAAGCCATATTTAGAGAGACAGTGAATCTCTGAAGAAATATAACACCATTGGCGAGGCTGCTCTTCTTGTAACGGTTGCATCTTCAACGCCAAAGTCCTGTACAACTTCAAGACGCAGTCCCTGATTGTCAAGGCTGTACATAAAATATAAATTTCTATTTGGCGTAACATCAGTCAATCTTAATGTAAATGCGCCTGAGTAAAGTTCCGAAAGAGTAGGAGAAAGGAAGATATCCATATAAACCTTTCCTCTTCCGGCTGATTCCGCGGGGATAAGCTGAGGAACAAGCAGTTCAAATCCCGTCCATGTAAAGCTTTCATGTTCGTTAAATGTAATAGTTCCGAAATTGCTGCTTGTAAAAACAGGTCCCTGATTGTAAATTGCCATATACTGAGTTTCCCGTCTTGTTTTTTCCTGCATGATAATGTCGTCAACATCGGCGGAAAGGGAAACAAACAGTAATGTGCGCTTTGAGCCCGTATTGTCAAGATATTGTACGGCAAGCGTTGTATTTGTGCGCAGGCTTATCTGAAGATCTGCGCCTTCAAAACGCCATGCGCGCTCGCCGTCAGGATATATGCCTTCGTATGTAAATTCCCTTTCAATATCAGGCAGGAAAATTCTTGCAATTCCTATATCCTGACCGGGATCAAAACGGTAGTTTTTTTCAAGTTCATTGATATTTATTCTTCTTGCGTTTATCATTTGCTGGTAAAATTCAGGCGACCATGTTTTTGACAAAACCATTTCAAGATCCGGATCAGGCGGTAATTCACCCCGTGAGGAAGGAGCGACGACAAGCGAAGGATCATAATGATTAAATATTTTTAGCCTGTATGAGAAACAATAGCCCGTTACGCCTTCGCTTGTAAGAACATAATACCAGTCGCCCGGCAGGGGGTCTCCTGTTGTGCTGATAGGCGGGTTGCCTTCCGCTTTATTAAGAATTTTGATAATTTCACCCACGCGCAGCCTGTATACGCGCCGTGAACCGTTGTCGGGAAAATCGCGTACGGGAAGCCCGTCCTGCATATTCTCTGCATAAGTTAACGCATAAACGGCGAATTCATTAGCCCTTTTATTGGCTTTTCTTTTACTGCCTGAAAATTCAAATAGTGAAAGCGGAATTTCTATTTTTCTTGATGAATCTGGAACGCCGACTACCCAAACATGATCGATATTTGATCTGATGTATACAGGAAGCACAGTACCGGATAATATGGGAGGATCATCTGTTGACCACAGCAAGATACCCCACCCCAGTTTTGAACATGAAGAGAAAAAAAAGACGGATGCAAGAGGTAATAAGAATGATAAATATTTTGCTTTAAAAAACATTTTTCCTAATTACCTCTTGCAGATTGGACTTGTTCAACAACTTGTCGTTTTGGCTGTAAGTTAAAACAAGTGTCTTTAAAATTATTCAACAACAGCGATAATATCGGACATTTTAAGGATCAAATGTTCTTCACCGTCAATTTTTATCTGGGTTCCGGCATATTTATCATACATGACCTTTTGTCCGGGTTTTACCTTAATAACATCCTTGTCATCCCCTATTTCAACAACTACTCCCTGTTGGGTTTTTTCCTGGGCAGTATCGGGAATAATGATTCCCCCGGCGGTTTTCGCCTCATTTTTCTCCAGTTTTACCATGACTCTGTCCAGTAAGGGCTTAACTTTCATATTTTTTCCTCCGTATTTATATAATTTTGTCACTAATATACAAAAATAGGGTTAAAACGTCAATACTCCGCAATGCCCTGAAGGCGGGTGTATTAATTAAAATAACTTTTCAAACTCAAGTCTGACTGCAAGATTTTCAGGATCCAGCTCTATTGCATATTGAAGAGAGCGCAGGGCTTCGTCAGAACGGCCAAGNGCGGAAAAACACTTTGCGATACGGAGTTGAATTTTGGCGGATNTTTTTGGGTTTTCTGTTTGTAACGCGGCAAGGTTNTACTGTTCAATAGCGCGGGAAGGAGAGCGCTGCGCTTCAATGTTTCGTCCAAGATTGGCATGAACTGTCCAATCCGCTTCCTCTACAGGAATTGAACGCAGTATATTTTCCGCGGTTTCAAGATCGCCGTCAAACATAAGCTGAATGGCTCTGCAGACTTCTGCCCAATGGGTAGAACTCCATTGACCGTTTGACTGCAAATTTTCAATGCGGTTAAGAAGAATTTTTAGTTCGCTGTAGTTTCGTTGAAAAAGAAACAGCCATGAAACCCACCTGTACAATTCTTCGTTATCATAATGCCGGTCAAGAAGAAGCCATGCTTCGGCCAGTTGTCTGCCAAGTTCCCGTATCGGAGTCTGCCGTTTGCACAGTTCAAGATCAACATACGGGTAATCCGCNGGTTTTATCTTTTCCAGTACGTTTATTGCCCGNTGAATATCAAGCAGGCGGCTGTAATATATAAGNCCGAATTGTCTTTCGGCGGAAACAGGAACGTTATACGCCATATCNGTATTGATCAATTTTTCAAAAAAATAAGCAGCTTCATATTTGTCATTTGCGGTTACGCCAAGGTTATAAAGACTGCGTTCTTTTAANGTATCATTTTGGGAATCAGAAAGCATNGACCAGATTAATCTTGCGCTGCCCTGAAAGCCTGCAAGGTAAAGAGCGTCAGCCTCGCGGCTTCTTGCTTTTTCATCGTTAATTGCCGAAAAAATTTCAGC
>WRGH01000062.1 GCA_009787285.1 Brevinematales bacterium | reverse complement strand
GTAACTCAGTCGCGCAATTTATCACAGGGACGATATACGGTATTTGTAAATACAGTAAGCCCGGCGGTAAATCCGGCTGCCGGCGGAAATTTTCTTGTACCCCATAGAATTATCTGTCTTATAAACGGTTCCGAAATAGGCTCGCTTAATTTTGAAGCTTTCTCCGCAAAAGACGGAGTTTTAATGGTTTACCGTAACGGCTTGGTTCCGGCAAGGCAAATTTATTCAAACGCTCCCGCTTATGAAGCGGCCGAATTTTTTTTAAACCGCGGTCAAGTNAATATGGAAATTATCGTACAGGATTTAGCGGGAGAATCCCGTAATTTTATAAACTGGCTTTTTATTAATTAATTGTGAAAACATGGTCAACGCCGGTATGCGCCGGAAAAAGCGGAATTGTTCCGTGTTCATACTGCGGCGGTTTATCTTTTAAACCGGCTCTTGCCTGCGAAGGATTTAGCTATGTCCGCTGTTCATCATGCGGCCTTGTCCAGATGAATCCGCAGCCTGTTAAAGACGAAATAATAGCGCGTTACAGCAGTAAATTCGGAAAAGACTATCTTTCCTACGAAATTGAAAATGAAAATGCATTCTTACAGCTTCAAAAACTTGCCCTTAAAGACTCAGGGTTTTATAAGACAGAAAAGGCCCTTATGTTATGCAAAACAGAACCGCCTTCCGTACTTGACGTTGGCTGCGCTACCGGAACGCTTCTTGCTTTTCTGCGTGATCGCGGCTGGAACGTAAAGGGAGTAGAAATTTCTCCCGCCGCCGAATATGCCTGCAATGTCAGGCAGCTTGACGCACGAAACATTCCGCTGGAAGAAATTGCATTTCCTTCCGGCAGTTTTAACGTTGTTCTTGCATCGCATCTGATTGAACATCTAAACGAGCCTTTTTCTTTTTTAAAAGAAGTCCATCGTATTTTGAAAGATGACGGACAAATTTTTATTACTACTCCCAATATCAGCGGTTTGCAGGCATATCTTTACGGCGGCAGGTGGCGTTCTGCAATTTTTGATCATCTTTATCTTTTTTCTGCGCACACCCTGAAAAAAATGTTAAAAAAAGCAGGCTTTAAAGTAGAAAAAACGTCTACATGGGGAGGCATTGCCGCAGGTCTTGCGCCTGCATGGATAAAAAAGAGCGCAGATTTTCTAGCAAAACGGCTTGGTTTCGGCGATGTAATGATTATGCGCGCAAAAAAGTAAATTACTTTAACAAAACCCAAGTGGCTCCGGTTCCGCCGTTAACTGCTTTTTCATAACCGCTTTCTCCCGCAAACTGACATTTTTCAATATATTTCCGGACGGTATGCAAAAGAACAGGTTCGCCCTGTGAACGGTTGCCCTTGCCGTGTATTATTCGCAGTTTTTCATAACCGTTATCTTTTGCCTCTGAAAAAAATTGCTCAAGCGAAAGCCATGCGCCCTTTTCCGAAAGACCGTGAATATCCAGAATAGCGTCCGGTTTTGAATTTAAAAGCCGCCGCCTGTTTTCACCGTGCCGATGTGTTTCCGTCATATTGGCGTCTTTATCGTAAATTTTATTGTTTTGAAGCCATTCATACATGGCGTTCTTTTGAGAAACGCCGTTTTCCCATTTGTTTAGAATATCTCCAAAATTAATTTTTTTCATTCTTAAAGAATAAGAAACAAACAATCGGCGTTAAAATTACAAGGATAATTACGGAAAAAAACAAAATAATATAAACCTTTCGCGAAGTATTATAAGCGTTAATATTTTTAATNTTTACACTCGCAGGAAGTTCAGAATATTGCGCATTTTCCTGAACAGCGTTTTTAAAATTTTCTGTTCTTGTTATACCTGTAATATCGCCTGATTCTGCGGAAAATTCATTTATGCGAATAAACAACGGCGGAATTTCAAAAATAAAATTTTCATGCTGAAGNGTTCTGGCATCTAAAAGTAAATCTCCCTTCAGCGGAATAAGCGAAAGTTTAAGCATTATTCCTGCGGCTCTTTCTTCCTCTGACAGCGGCAATAATGCAAGAATCGCTCCTTGAGGCACCGACGGCATGAAATATTCCTGCGGCGGATATTCAGACGATAAATGAGAATTTTCGCGCAGAACAAGCAAGGCGCTCTCTCCCGCCGTCATCTGAAATGAAGCCGCCNGAGATAAAGGCGAAATTNGTCTGTGATTCATTTCCCAAAAGAGANGCAGGACAGGAAGCGCCCGTTTTTCNTTTACCGGACGTACATCCAAATTAAACGTATTTGTTTTTGTAATACCTTCCGGACAAATAACTGTAAATGCTCCGATTTTAAAACTACCGCTTCTCGACGGGATGAATCTGTATTCAAAAACCGTTTGAATTTTTGTTTCCAATCTTCTTGAATATTTTACAATACGGTCAAGAGAAAACGGAAGCGGCGGNTCAATTACAGAAATATCATCAGGGTAAGGATAATCGACAATCAGGGAAAGAGTCCACGGGGTTTCAACTAACGGTATCAACGGATGCGCTGTAATATCAACTG
This sequence comes from Brevinematales bacterium, assembly GCA_009787285.1. Taxonomy (GTDB): domain Bacteria; phylum Spirochaetota; class Spirochaetia; order Treponematales; family Breznakiellaceae; genus WQXQ01. Next base: position 6,717 of record WRGH01000062.1, on the reverse strand, counting down.
CCGCGCTGTCATCGGCGGATAAAGTTAATACATNTATCANTAAACAAAAAATTAACAATAAATTCTTCATTAATAATCAGGTCCTGTATATCGTTCTTCCGCAGTCCATTCCCTGCTTTTCCATTTCTGCTGTTCTTGCTGCTTTAAATAATCAAATATAATTTCTCTTGTTCCGCTCTTGGTCTCTGTTNTGTTTTTTCTGTCTACTTCCATTTGTATAGATATAAGGCTGATTTCCAGATTACGTTTTGCATCTATTTTTTTAGGATCTACCCTTAGCGCTTCTCTGAAAGCTTCCGCCGCAGAATGAAAATTTCCTTCGTCAAAATAAATAATGCCTGAATTATAATAATTACGGTAACGTAATTCGCCGTGTTCATTTGCAGAAAGGCTATCCAGCATTTTCTGCGAATTGTTGTAACGCTGCAGCGCCGCTTTATCATCATCAAGCGAGTGAAATGTTAAGCCNAGACTGTACTCGGCATATGGAGCGGCATTTTCATAATTCAGCGCTTTCTGAGCGGGAACAATCGCTTCATCATATTTTCCGCGTGAAATCAGATAATTTACTTCAAGCAGAAGCAGTCTCCCTTCCGAGCATGAAGAAAGAAAAAAAACAACAACGATAATTGAGACAAGAGACATTTTTTTTCTTATTAATAAACGNGGGGAAAATTTATACGCCCCGTAGGCAATCACCGCAAATATGATAAAAAACGTACGCTTNGGCTTAGAGTTGTTNCCGCGCCNTGCGGAATTTGTTTCATGTGTATGCGAAGAAAGATAGGAGAAAAGCACAGAAGAAGCGTCGTCACGGCTGCCGTCAATGTAAAGTCCGCCTGTTTTTTCCGCAATGTAACGCATAACAGCGGCATCTCTTTTGCTAACAGCAGCCGAAGACTGTGTTTCTCCTAAAGGAACCGGCCTGCCTTCATCACTGCCCGTTGCTACAGCGATTACNATAATACCTTCTCTGACGCAGCGGTTTATCGCGTTACGAAGGACGCCGGAATGGGATTCACCGTCTGATACAAGGACTATAATTTTTCTTGCCGCCGATGAAGCTAAAAATGCGCCTGCTGCCGATTCAACAAGCGCTTCCAGATTAGTACTTCTGCCTGTCATTGACGATACATCAATTGATTCCATAAAATTTACGGCCGCTTCGCCGTCATGAACAAGAGGAACCGCCAAGTACCCCCTGTCACGGCCAATAACGGCGGCAAAACGCGCGCCTGAAACAACAGCGGCGCTTCCCTTAATAATCGAAATGCCGCGTTGGAGGCGGGAGACAGCTCCTCCTGTCTGCGCATCATCAATATCCATACTTCTGGAAACATCTATTGCAAAGACAATGTCAAGTCCTCGGCTGTATTCTGAAACTACAAATTCATTTTCTTGGCTCATATCTATAACTGCAAATAACGAAAAAACAACAAACATACAAAAGAATATAAATGAAACATTTAATTTTTTGTTAAGTTCCGCAGGGAGCTTGTGCCTATTTTTAAAAATCATATAATTGCTCCAAGTAAACGGCGTTTTATTAATCTGACAGACATAAGTAAAAAAATTCCGGTTAATAAAAACTGAAAAGACAACGATCTTCTCCGGTGTATAATACGCTGTCTCTGCACTGTTATTTCAGTGTCGTCTAACAGAGAAAAAGCGGAAGCAAATGCCTCAGTTGAAGGAGCGGCAATAAATACACCGCCGCCTGAAATACTCAAACGGCGCAGGCTATCCGTGTCATAGCGCGAATCAAACATTCCGGTACGGCGGATTCTTGTGTATGGATCAATATAATCTATAGGCACTTCTCCGGCTGAACCTACGGCAATAACCCAAAATGATACTCCCATTTCGCGCAGCAGAGAAGCGGCTGTTTCAGGATGAATTTCGCCGGCATTGTTTTCTCCGTCAGTAATAAGAACAGCCGCCTTGCGCTTTGCATTGGATTTTTCCAAATGATATGCCGCAACCGCAAGTCCCATGCCAAGAGCGGTTCCGTCTCCAAACTCGCCGATTCTCAGTTGTTCAAGCCTGAGATGCAGCGCCTCTCTGTCTACAGTGGGCGGGATAAGCATTGCCGCGTCTTTTCCTACAGCGACAAGACCAATACTGTCTGACGGGCGTTTTTTAATAAAATCTACGAGTAACGATTTCGCGGCGTTATATCGGCTTTTGCCTTCCATGTCCAACGCCGCCATGCTGGGACTTACATCCAGAACAAAAATAATATCTGCGCCGCGGTTTAACATAACAGTTTCAGAAATTTTGACAGCAGGTCCCGCGGCGCTTAAGAAAAAAACAATAATACCCGTAAATTCAAGCACTTTTAATAATTTGACAATTCCTCCCATTTGAGAAGTTTTAAACGGAACTCCTCCGGGCGCGCCCAAAGGAATTGAAGCGACAAACGGATTTTTTAAGCATGAAAGAAAAAAAGCGGCAAAAGGTATAACAATAAAAACTATAACCGCCAAAAACGGATTGTCAAAATCAAAACTCATGCCGCCGCTCCCGTATTTGACAGTTTTTCTTCTTTGTCATTTTCAATCGCCGTAAGNAAACTGCGAAGGCCGGTTAACAGATTAATTATATCCTGAGAGTTGACACGNACGCCGGAAAAGCGAAGTTCGTCGCAACTGCAGAAAAAATTATGTAAAAAGTACTGATTATTATACTGATACATTATCAAATTAGGCGGCGTTTTTTTAAATTCATTAGCAGTCATTGAGCGGCAGTTAATTCCGGTTAAAACAGAAAGGAATATTCTGAATTTTTCAGAAAGCCTGTCAAGAATTATTCTTTTGTCTTCTCCCCTTAAAACAGATTTGTAAAGCCGCTTTTCTGTTAATTTCATGGAAATAAAAAGTCTCCGGCGTTTCCATTTTTCAATCCAATTTTTAAAAAAGACCCGCCCTTTTAAAAAGAACCATATTGTCAATATAATAAAAATTATCAGTAAAGCAATTATTCCATAAAGCATGACAGCTGTACCTGGCATTACAAGAGATGCCGCAGGTCCTGAAAGCATTAAAGATGAGCGGCTGTCCATTACTGAATTTACATTTACAGTAAGCCCTGTAAAACGTTCACTGCCTATTTCAATGGCAGGCAGTTCCAGTTTCCCGGTAACGAACGGAGTAAATTCTATAAGTAATCTGCTCCCGTTAATACGCCGCTCAAGAATAATCCGATGGAAATCAATATTTGCATGTAACGGAAAATTATTTCCGTTACGATAACTGTTATCTTGAGTAAGAATAATATCTCCGGTTCTCTCTGTGCCTCCTGACAATGGAATGACTAGGATTGCTCTGTCTCCGATAAATATTTGGCGCGGAATAAGATAAGCGCCCATATTCTGAGCATTAACAGCAGTACAGATAATTACGCTGTAAATAAAAGCAAATACCGCATTCTTTCTCATTTTTATTTCCGGGACTTGTACTGACGGCTTCGACTGCCAAAGAATTTTAACAATGCAGAAGGCGCGTCCGCAGTGGTCGGCAATTCCAGAAACACCGCGCCGCTGCGCCGGCATTGNGCTTCCCAGCTTGCTGAACGTTCATTTTGCCATTGAGTCCAGTTTTCCATAAAAGATTCCAAACCTGCCGGCGCTTCAATTCTTACGCCTGTCTCAGGGTCTTCCAGCGAAATCAATCCGGGATACGGAAGATCAGGCGGATCGCAGATTCTAAGCGCAATACAGTCATGTTTACGGCAAAGGTTTGTTAATTCATGTTCCCAGTTAACGCTGTAAAAATCTGAAATTAAAACTACAAGAGAACGTTTTTTTAAAAACCTTTGCGCTCCTTTTAATGCTGACGAAATATTGCTTCCATAATTGTCCCTGCGGTGTGAAACTTTATTTTGATACTGAAGCGCAGCCATTACAAGAGCCATTATATGCCTGCGGCCTTTGTGCGGCGGAAAAACTCTTTCAATATCTTTGTCAAAGAAAAAAGCGCCCGCCCGCTGATCTGTATATTCTGCGGAAAAAGAAATTAACGCCGCAGAAATAAGAGCCTGCTCATACGGGCTTAATCTTTGGCGTGCAATGTATCCCCTGTGCATGGACGGCGAAACGTCCAATAAAATCAAAATTGTCANCTCACGTTCTTCCCTGTACATTTTTACAAACGGCGAACCAAAACGCGCGCTGACATTCCAGTCAATTGACCTGATATCATCTCCTAGTTCGTAGTGACGCGCTTCGTCGAATTCCATTCCCTGCCCTTTAAAAATAGATCTGAAATTTCCGGACAGCATTTCTTCCGCAAGTCCATGCGAAATAATNGGAAGCGAGGTAATACTGCGTAAAAGTTCGCTTGTTTCCATACGCTTTCCTTATGGGACAGGAATGTGATTTAATATTCTTGCAATAACAGCGTCCGCATCCATGCCTTCCGCTTCCGCTTCGTAAGAAAGTACAATCCTGTGCCGTAGAACCGGAAGCGCCGCTTCTTTAACATCTTCGGGACTGACAAATGTCCTCCCGTGGAACATAGCAAAAATCCGGCTGCATCTGTAAAGCGCAATTGACGCGCGCGGAGAAGCGCCGAATGAAATATAACGATACACTCCTTCCGACGGCTGTCCTGCGGAAACAGGTCTTGTAGCGGTTACAATCGACACAATATATTTAATTATTTCCTCATCAATATGAATTGTATCCGCAGTGTTACGCAAAAATGCNAGCGCTTCGCCGGAAAGAACAGGCGAAAGCGGCTTTGTCCTGTTNGCGGAATTTGCAGATAACGATAAACTGTTTTTTACTATTTCAAGTTCTTCTACAGGCTGAGGATAAACTACAAGTAACTTCATAAGGAAACGGTCAAGTTCCGCTTCCGGCAAAAGATACGTACCTTCATGCTCAATCGGATTTTCGGTCGCAAGAACAAAAAAAGGATCGGGCAATGGNAAGCTTGTTTCCCCGATTGTAACCTGTTTTTCTTCCATTGCCTCAAGCAGGGCGGATTGTACTTTCGCAGGCGCGCGGTTTATTTCGTCCGCAAGAATAATGTTTGCAAAAACCGGTCCTTTCCGTACGGAAAAACTGCCCCTTGCCTGTTCCCAGATCATCGTTCCTGTCAAATCNGCAGGCAGAAGATCAGGGGTAAATTGAATCCTTTTAAATTCAAGACCGGTAATTTCCGCAAGGCTCTTTACCGCCAGGGTTTTTGCCAGACCGGGTACGCCTTCCAGCAAAATATGCCCCCCCGCAATAAGCGAAACAAGAAGCCCGTCTATCATTTCCAACTGGCCTGTAATACGAAGCGCTATTTCCTTCCTGCATCCGGCAAGCAGCGATCCGGCCCGATCCAGATCATTTTTTTGTATCATACTTTATTTTAACCCTGCATTACAAAATAGTCGAGACTTTGTAACAACAATTCAAAGGTATGCCTCACCTGCGGCACGCAGTTCCCGTACAAACGCTTTCCCATTTTTAAGTTGTAAGATTATTTTGGAAATCCAAAACTTCGGTAAAATCACGGCTGTCAAAATGAGCATAGTGCCTTGTCATGGACAGGGATTTATGTCCTGTTACTTTTTGGACTTTCAAGGCGCTTACATTCGCCATAAGCAGGGCAGTATTCATAAAATGCCGCCAATGGTGCAGGGCAATTCCGCGCTGTCTCCGTTCTTTGCTGTTTATGCCGATTTTATCAAANGCATTCCCTGTTTCCTTGTATACTTTGTTACGCGCAATAGGCTCTTTCCCGCCTGAGTTGGAAAAAACAAAACCCGCGCCGTTTTTTACGATAAGAACCGACAACTCATCATACAGCCCTGTTGTTATGGGAATATTTCTGGAATCTTTGGTTTTTAACGGCCTCTTTCCGTATTGTTTCGAAAATTGTTCACAAACATGAATGTGATCCTTAAAAACATATTTGCCTGTCAATCCGGTAATTTCACCTAATCTCATTCCGGTACAGGCGGCAAGTTTATTAAAAACATATATTTCATAACTGTCCCAAATTTCCCTCCAGTCTGCAGGAAAAAGCTTTTGTACTTCTTCGTTNTTAAGGATTTGTACCTCTTTGTTATTTGCTACAAGTTTTCTGATTTTTTCCATCGGATTTGACGAAATATATTTAAGGCGCACAGCTTCTTTCATCATCATTTTCAGCGCTGCAATATGTAAATTAACGGACGAATTATTATAGCCTTTTTGCGAAAGCTGCATTATCCAGTTTTGAACAATTTCGGGTGNAATCGCGTTTAATCTCATTTTTCCGAAGAAAGGCTTGATATGAAGTTCAAGGCTGGTTTTGTAATGATCAATGGTTGACGGCGCAAGCGGATTTTGTATTTGCCGCCATTCCAGATACTTACAAGTATTGATGTCCCACCAGCCTTCAGCGAAATCCCTGAACATGACAGATTTATCTCCCGGTATTAATTTCCCCCTATGGTATAAATCCATACAATAGGATTTTGCGGCTGTTTTTGTCCGCTGTCCGGTCGAATGACCGCATACTCTTTTACCGTTATTGTCATAGCATTGATAATAAAATACTGTAACTTTTCTTAATTTTCTCGGGTAAATAGTAAAAAGTTCTTTATATCTCATAAAACCTCCTTTTGGATTATCGGAAAATTTCTTCTAGTACAATATCGCTAGTTTAGCTTTTTGTTTTTAATTCCCCCTATTTTACTGCTTACACAAATGCTTACACTAATAAAATAAAATCGCTAAAT
>WRGH01000061.1 GCA_009787285.1 Brevinematales bacterium | reverse complement strand
CCCACTTATGAATTAATGGCGGATGGAGCAAATGAATTTGCGCGTCTTCATCAAAATGTAAATATTAAGATTTATGAAGCCGGAATGAATCAGGCCGAATGGGAACATCAGCTTGGAGAAATAATTTCAAGCGGCGAATATGANATAGTGATTGGGTCAAANCCGTCTCTTCCTGAGATTTGCGCTAATGTCGCAAAAATGTTTCCGCAGCAGAAGTTTATAATTACGGACGCGCAGTACGAGGGAAATCCTCAAATCAGGACGTACCTTTACAATCAATACGAACAGTCCCTTATGCTCGGATACCTTGCAGGGCTTATAACGGTTAGCGCAATGCCGAATGCCAATAGCCAAAAACGTATTGGTTTTATTGCCGCGCAGGAATATCCGTTGTTAACGAAACAAATGGTACCCGGTTTTCTTGAAGGAGCCCGTCTTGTAGATCCGGCNATTGAAATTGACCGCCGTATAGTCGGCAATTGGGGAGACGCGAATAAGGCGGCGGAACTTGCCGGAGCCATGATGGATGCGGGAGTTGACGTGTTTACGGCGATTGCAGGCGGCGCGGCGCAGGGTATGATAAAGACAGCGGCTGAAAGGGGAGCGTATATTGTATGGTATAACATTAACGCTTATAANCAGGCTCCCGGCGTAATTGTGGGCTGCGGNATAATGGAACAGAAAAAACTTATAATGGAAATATTGGATGATGTTCTTTCAAATAAAATACAGTATGGAATTTCGCAAACGCTTGGCGTAAAAGAAGGTTATATAAAATTTTTACTGGATGATCCGGGTTACAGGGACAGTATTCCGTCTGATATTCGGGAAAAATATGAAAAATTTTTGAATGACTTCAGCGCCGGTCTTATAAACTACACTATTCCGTCCCTTTGAAAAAATGGCAGATAACACTTGTTATACGGTAAGTTTAAGGGATATCTGCAAACAGTACCCAGGAAAAGAAAAGAAAGCCAACAGCAAAATCAGCCTTAATTTAAAGAAAGGGGAAATCCTTTGTATTGCAGGAGAAAACGGAGCCGGTAAAACTACTTTAATGAAGATTCTTTACGGTCTTGAAGCGCCTGATTCCGGTGAAATCTTAATAAACGAAAAAAAAGAAACAATAAACTCTCCTCTTGCCGCAAAAAGGCTTGGAATAGGAATGGTTCATCAGCATTTTATGCTTTTTCCCGAATTCACAGTTGCGCAAAATATTGTTATGGGAATAGAGCCTCATAAATTTAAAATATTTTATGATAAAAAGAAAGCGGAAGAAATATCTGATAAAATAATAAAGAAAAATGATTTTCAGATATCGACAGGGCAAAAAGTAAGGGATTTAACTCTTGGGCAGATGCAGCAGGTTGAAATTTGCCGTATCCTTCATGCCAATGCGCAAATAATAATCCTTGACGAACCTACATCCGTACTGACAGAGCAGGAAATTGAATCGTTATTNAAAACGTTAAGGGATATNGCATCGGAGGGAAGATCGATTATCTTAATAACGCACAAGATTAACGAAATAGAAAAAATTGCGGACCGTATTGCCGTATTGCGAAAAGGAGAGTTGGTCGGTATAAGGGAAATTTCACAAACAGACAAATATGANATTACCCGCATGATTATGGGTGAAGATGTTCCTATATTGGAAAATACCAAAAAAGAAGGAAAAGCAAGCGAGCCGGTGCTTGTATTTGACAATGTTACCGTAAAAAGGAAGAATCAAAAACATCCGCTGCTTAATAAGGTTTCTTTTACGGTAAACTCAGGCGANATTCTTGGATTTACCGGCGTTAGGGGAAACGGACTTGGGGTAATAGAGGCCGTTCTTGGCGGCTTTCTGCATCCGCAGGAAGGTAAAATTTTCCACAGGGGAAAGGATATTACTGCGTATAATATCAGGAAACTGCGTAAACAGGGACTTGCCTATGTTCCTGCTGACAGAATGCGTGTTGCAAGCGCAGAAGATGCAACAATCGAAGAAAATATAATAATTACACACCNTCAAGATTTTATAAAAGGCATATTTTTTGACAAAAAAGCAATAGGCGGATATTTCAGTGAACTTGCGCAAAAGTTCAACATAAAAGGAATACGTCCNAAAGAAAAATGTTCAGTTCTTTCAGGAGGCAATTTACAAAAATTAATTTTAGCGCGCGAAATAAATTGCATTAATGATTATATTGTTTTTTCGGAGCCTTCATGGGGACTGGATGTCGCTTCAAGCAGTTTTATCAGGAAGGAAATACTGTCGCTTCGCGAAAAAAACGCCGCAATTGTCCTTGTTTCCACAAATCTTGATGAAACGCTTGACCTCGCGGATCGTATAATTGTTATGTACAGAGGGACAATTGCAGGTATTTTTGAAAATACAAAGAATAATGTAGTCAGGGAAAAAATCGGCAGTTGTATGCAGGGACTCATGAGAGAAGAAATATGAAAGAAATGTCGCAGGCAGGCGGTCCGCCTGAGAAAGAAGACAGACGGCTTGAAGAAATTTTACGTTCTGTGTCATTGTCTTTTGGCGTTTTTTTTATCCCTGTTGTTGCGCTTATTGTGCTTGTTCTACTTATTTTTATTTTAAGTGAAACTCCTGTTAAAACGCTTTATTTTTTCTTTATAGGACCGTTCAGGAATGTGTACAGTTTCGGCAATATGCTGAATGCCGCGATACCCCTTGTTTTAGGGGCGTTAGGCGTAACTGTTGCAATGAAAACCGGAAGCTTTAATCTTGGCGGAGAGGGACAGATTTATTTTGGAGCCTTTACCGCCGCCGCCGCCGCTTTGTATCTTTCAAAATATGATTTCTTTCAGGTTGGCATAATTACAGGGATCATAACTGTATCAGCAGGCGTTATCGCTTCCGGTTTGTTAGCGGCAATAAGCGGTTTTTGCAAAGCAAGGTGGAATACAAACGAACTTATTACGTCATTTTTGGTGTCGAGCGCTGTTATTCCTATTGTAAATTATTTTGTAACAGGACCGTTTCTTGATCCGGGAACATCGCTTTTATCGACAAAAAAAATACCTCTGTATCTGCGTCTGCCGTTAATATTAAAGCCTTCCAATTTAAACGGAAGCGTTTTTGTTGCAATTCTTGCAGTATTGTTTGTTTCTCTTTTTCTGTCAAAAACAAAGTCAGGGTATGAATTCAGAATGGCGGGCAAGAACGAAATATTTGCACGTTACGGCGGAATTAACACAAAATTGAATACTGTGATTTCAATGACAATGAGCGGCGGCTTTCACGGACTTGCGGGAGCAATGCTTGTTTTCGGAACATATCATGCGGTAATAAAGGAATTTTCGGCAGGTATCGGCTGGAACAGCCTTGCAGTCGCTCTTATTGCAGGTTTTTTGCCTTCGTTGATAATACCCGCGTCTCTTTTCTTCGCATGGATCGTAGCGGGAGCGAGAATTGCGATGCAGAATACGGGCATTACCTTTGAAACATCTTCAATAGTACAGTCGGTAATTTTCTTTCTTTCTACCAGTTTAGTAGTCAGGAATATTTTAAGCCGTAAAGGGAAAAGATAAAATGGAAATTATTCCTGTTTTAAAAAGCGCCGTTACAATAATGATACCGATACTTTTTGCCGCAGTAGGAGGTCTTTTCCCTGCGCTCACGGGAACTCTGAACATTGCGCTTGAGGGACTTCTTCTTGCGGGAGCTTTTTCATCTTTAGCCGTTTTTCACTTTACAGGTAATATTGCGCTGTCTGTTACCGCTGCGATTATTACGGCAATGTCGTTATCCGCAATACATGCTTTCGCTTCATTTAAACTGCGCGCAAATGTTTTTATAACAGGTCTTGCCGTAAATCTTTTTACAAGCGGGCTTTGCACTGTTTTTTCAGAAAAACTATTCAATACAAGAGGCGTAGTTGTTTTTCAAAATAATGCAAAAATACCTTCCGATTTTATCAACTGGTATTTGCTTTTCCTAATAATTTTACTGTTAGTTTCATGGCTGGCTGTAATAAAACTCCCTTTGGCTTCAGACTGCGTTCATGCGAAAATAACAGTGAAGCCTTGCTCTCTCTGGGAATTGATCCTCAATTTTACAGGATAACGGCGCTCTTAATTTCAGGGTTTACCTGTGGAATTGGCGGTTCCTTCCTAAGCTTGAATATAGGGGCGTTTGTTCCCGGAATGTCGGCAGGAAAGGGCTGGATTGCGCTTGTAGTGGTTTTCCTAGGGTGGCGAAAACCTCAGGGAATACTTGCCGCAGCCCTTGTTTTTGGCATTGCAGAGTCAATTTCCAACCATGCACAGGGTATCTGGAGCATACCGGCAGACTTTATTTTAGCTTTCCCGTACATNTGCACNTTGTCAGTTTTAATAATTGTATCTGTAATACTTAAAACCCGCCATAATTTCAAAATATAACCCATTGAAATAATCGATTTCTTCTGATAAAATGACCAAAAACTTAATTAAGTAGAGTTTTTTCATCAAAATGTGAGGTTATTTCAATGCCGGGTATTGGTCAAATACATCGAACTGAATATGAAATAGAAGACGACCGAAACCGTTCAAATTCTGTTATAATAGCCGAAGCGCCCGGCAGAATTCATTTTTTGGGTGAAGAAGAATCCGGTTATTTTCTTTCTGCNGCAATAGATCGCCATATTGAATTAGCTGTAAGCTTTAGAAAAGACAATTCTTTTCGTTTTTATGCTTATGATCTTGATGAAAGGAAGAGAAGTACCTTTGTAAATTTGAAATACAAGCGTGAAGACAGATGGGCAAATTACCTGAAAACCGCAATTTTCCTTTTTCACAACCTTGGATACCCGATGAAGGGCATAAATATTTCTTTTTGCGGCAATATTCCCCAGAATATCGGACTTGCCTCTTCAATTGCTATAGAAACTGCCGCAGCGGCGGCGCTAAAAAGCCTTTTTAAGGCTCAAATAAGCGATACGGAACTGGCTGAGAAACTGCAAGAGGCACATTCGGCGCTTTTTAATCACTATGTTTCTCTTGTTGATTACCAAACCTGTATTTTTGCGCGCAAAGATCAATTTTTGCTATTGGATAATTCATCCGGCGAAGTAAAAAAAATAAAATCCCCGTTTTCGCGCTTCAATTTTCTGCTTGTAGACTCGCGTGTTCCCCGTTTTGGAGCGGAAAGCGAGCTTGCCTCCCGCGCGCCGATTCTTTAAAGGGACTTGAGTTTCTTTCGCAAAAATTGGACGGAGCAAGTTTCAGGGATATTGCATCTACAGACGTGCTTGAATCATTGGGAGATTTTCCTGAACAGATACGGCGCAGAAGTATGCATATTGTAGANGAAATACACAGGGTAAATGATGCGGTTGACGCATTACAGAGGTACGATCTAGCCTCGCTTGCCAAAATTATTTTCCATTCGCACGAATCATTAAGGGACCTTTATGAAATAACGTGCCCTGAAGTTGACTGGCTTGTTAAAAGAGCGCAGGAACTGGAAGGAGCCGCAGGTTCAAGAATGACAGGACTTGGGTTCGGAGGCTGTATATATACAATTATCCGCCGTGAAATGGCGGAGGAATATAAAAAACGGCTTGAGGAATATGAGCGTATCTTCGGGTTTCGTCCTGTTATTTATGATATTAAACTTGCAGCAGGAGTAAGAATTGTTCCGGAACGCAGGAGGGTTAATGCGGATACTGCTCACTAATGACGACGGGATTACCTCTCCGGGAATACTTCTGCTGGCAAAAGCCCTGCGCGGGGACGGGCACAGGGTTTTTTGTGTAGCTCCCGATGTTAACCGTTCCGGAAGCTCACATTCTATCTTTTTTTTATCNGGTCCGTGCAAGTTGACAGAGATTGAAAAGGACACATGGTCGTGTTCGGGAACTCCTGTAGACTGTATTATAATTTCTCTTTTGGGCGGNATTCCTGAACTCTGTATCTCAACCGAAGATAATGACCAAAACANAAAAAATACGCCGGACATTGTTCTTGCAGGGATTAATAAAGGAGCGAATTTAGGCACGGATATTATCTATTCGGGTACTGCGGCAGCGGCTCGGCAGGGTAGTTTGTATGGAATTCCGTCTATTGCTCTGTCCTTGGTCGAAAATGGCAGCCCTTGGCAATGGGAAACCGTAGTTACTTATATTACGGAGAATCTGTCTGCTATAATGGGTTACTGGAAGGCAGGCTCCTTTGTAAATGTAAATTTCCCGAATATCGAAAAAAAACCATCCGCCCTTGTTCCTGTTTTTCATTCTATACGGTATTATAATGATCATATAGTTACATTTACGGCTGACGATGACTGTAAATACTGTTTTGCGAAACCTGGGAAACCGGATAATATTCCTGAGCCAGGTTCCGACTGGGCTGAAGTTTTAAAAAACAACGCCGCAATAAGCGTTGTAAAGTCAGAGCCGGCTGTCTTACAGAATACGGGTTAAATTTTTTGAGGGGAGGATTAAACCGGTATGACACAGCAAAGCGGAATTGACGAATCTGAAACCAGCGGTGAAAATGAATACCGTCCTGATATTAAAATTCAAGACGGGGTAAATTTATACCGCATGAAAGACTGGGAAAAAGCCCTTAAGGAATTTTTATCAACAGATACTTCAANTTTTAACGATGAAGAAAAGATGGAACTCGCTTATTATCTTGGATTGTGTTATACAAAACTCAAGAAATACGAAGAAGCTCTTCCTTATCTTGAACAGGTTGTTGTTTCAGGAAATGAAATACTCCGTGTTTTTCAATGCCGTATAACGCTTGCATATATTTATATTTTATCAAGGCGTGTTAAATTGGCTGAGTATGAGTTAACAAAGCTTCAAAACAGCGGTATGGAATCGCCTTTGATCTACAATACGCTTGCCTATACAGCATGGGCTCAGAAACAGAATAAAAACGCGATAGAATTATATGAAAAAACACTGGAAATCGATTCTGACAATGCAACCGCAATGAACAGTATGGGCTATATACTTGCCGATACGGGTCTTGACGTTATGCGCGCATTAAGACTTTGCAGGAAGGCTGTAGATACAAGACCGCAAAACGCCGCTTACCTTGATTCACTTGGCTGGGCTTATTATAAAAGCGGTGAAGTTCTGGAAGCAAGAACGTGGCTTAGAAGGGCTCTTGATATTGCTCCCAATGAAAAAGAAATTCAAAGGCATTTTAAAATTGTTACAGGAGAGCCTCTTTGAGAAAAGGTTTTTTCTTATGTTTATTTTTTCTAGTGTCTTTTTTCATTTTTGGCCAGAATGATGACGTAATACGCGAATTAATTACAGGCGGAACGGGAGCGGCCGCTCTTAGCGCTTATGAAGAGTTCAGGCTTGGAGTTCACGCCTATAACCGTTTTGCATATAACGAAGCGATACTTGCTTTTGAACGTTCTCTTTCCTTTAGACCGGGTGTATCAATTATACTTGACTGGCTTGGCAAGGCATATTACCGTTCAGGTTTTGAAGATACTGCGCTCAGGCAATGGAGATCTGCAATGGATATTTACGGCAGAAACTCAGGTGCCGGAATGCTTCTTGGTTCGCGTATTGAAACTATAGCAAACAGGCGCTTTCTTCTGCCGGTTGCAAATGACGGAGTGCGTTATGTGGAAGCAGGACGTTATCCGGGAAAATACGGTGAAATTGTTCTTTACCGTCAGCCGTCATCAGTTCTGCCGAATAAGGACGGCTCTGTCTGGGTAATCGCCTATGGCAGCAACGAGATAGTAAAAGTTGATGTAAACGGAATGGTCAAGGATCGAAAGAGGGGACCTCTTAACGGATTTGACAGACCGTATGATATGGCGCGCGGTATTGACGGAAGACTTTATCTTTCGGAGTACCGCGGCGGCAGGGTAAGCGTCCTTAACAATAACGGGGACTGGCTTTTCTATATCGGTTCAAAGGGTATAAAAGACGGTCAGCTTGTCGGTCCTCAGAATCTTACAATTGATGAAGACGGCTATCTTTATGTAGTTGATTACGGAAACGGCCGCATTTGTAAATATGATCCTGACGGAGTTTTTATCGTTTCGTTTGGCGCAAGAAGCGCGTTTTTTCCCGGAATACTTTCTCCTACTGGAATAGCGGCGGTAAACGGCAAAGTCTATGTTGCAGATAACGCGAGAAAAGCGATTTTTATGTTTGACATTAACGGCAGCTATATCGGCAGACTTGCCGCTGAAGGACTTATGGGACCTGAGTCCATAAGATTTCTTTCAGACGGTACGCTTCTAGTGGTTGATACCAACAGGATTCTGCAGATTGATGTGATTCCGCTATTGTCCGCGAATTGGGGCTTATCGGCGGTGAGAAGACCCGCATTATAGGCGCTGACATGGACAGTAACGGCAATGTGCTTGCGGCTAACTTTAACGCGGGAGAAGTATCCGTAATGTCCCGCTTTGACGATATTGCTTCGGGTTTTTTTGTTCAAATACGTAATGTTAACGCGAATAGATTCCGGCTGTTACTGTGGAATTAACTGTAGAAGACAGGCTGCGCCGTCCTATACAGGGGCTTGATAATAATAATTTCCTGCTTACCGAAGGAGGTAAGGCTGTAGGCGATCAGCTCTTGCTTACTCCGGGTTACAAGTAC
The DNA here is from genome assembly GCA_009787285.1 of Brevinematales bacterium. GTDB lineage: Bacteria > Spirochaetota > Spirochaetia > Treponematales > Breznakiellaceae > WQXQ01. Next base: position 656 of record WRGH01000061.1, on the reverse strand, counting down.
CAGGGCGCGGATATTTCCCTGTTGATAGAACGATCTCCGGCGACTGCCGGTCTGCGCGATGATTTTGCGGCCGCTTCCCGCGACATAATCCGCGCTTTGCAGGAAATGGGTAATTCAAAAATTGTATCCGTAATTTCGGCAAGCGCGGAGCCGATACGCGAACGGCACGAGCCTTCCCTTGAAAACGCAGTCAGGGGAACAGCTTCTTCTTACAGTCCGCGCTGGCGTTTTGATACGTCCCTGCGTCTTTCCGCGACAGACCTTTTAAGCGCCGCTCCAAAACGTTCTGTTGTTTACATCGGCGGCGGAGACATTGGAGAACTTGCGTTTGAAAAGTACAGTCTTTCTGAAATGGCAAGTTATCTTGCCAATAACGGTATAGCATTTAACGCAATTATTGTAGGACAGGGTCAAATAACAGATGTGGTTGAATATTTATGCAGNCAAACAGGNGGCAGGGCTATGCGCCTGTACCGTCCAAGAGGCATCGGAGAGCTTATAAAGAGCATAGCGGAAACTCCGTGCGGACTTTACAGTTTTACATATACTTCGCGCCTTCAGTCTGATTTTGGCATGGCATGGCTTCCTGTTGAAGCGGAAGTTTATCTGCTGGAAAGATCAGGGCGCGACAATACCGGATATTTTTCGCCGCTTAA
>WRGH01000060.1 GCA_009787285.1 Brevinematales bacterium | reverse complement strand
GGCAGGGACCGCGCCGAACTTTTTGCGCGTACTGTAAAAATTCTTCACGAACACATTGTCAGGGAGAAAGGCTGGCAGATGATGATGTGGGCGGATCGTCTTAATCACGCCGAAAAATTCGGTTATCACGCGTGGGAAGGGGATATTTGGGGAACATGGCGAGCTCTTGACATGATCCCGAATGATATCATACTTGCGGACTGGCATTATGAAATGAATGAAAAAGGTTTTGCAGGCATAGAAGCGCTGCTCGAAAAGGGATTTACAGTCATTCCCGCAGGCTGGCGGGAATTAAAACAGACGCGTTTCCTTTTGGACGAAGCGTTAAAATACGCCAAATCTGCAAAAGAAAAAGGATTTTCAGGAACTATGGCGGGCATGATGATTACCTGCTGGAACGAAGCCGTAAATGAACTGCTTGATAGGCTCCTTGAATCTGTTAAGGCAAGAGAACAAAACGAAGAAGCAAAAGACGCGCGCGGCATAGCGTCTTCCGTTGTGTACATGGCGGACAAATTAAAGGATTATAGGCCTTAGCGTTCTTCTATGTCGCTTAACTGGAAAGAAATAAACTTAATTCTTAAAGAACTTGATATTGAAGGCGCTCAAATTCAGGACGCTGTGCAAAGCGCTTTTGACGTAATAATATTCCGTCTTCATAAAAAAGGTATAACAAAAAATTTAATGGTCTCGCTGAGTTCCGGTGCGTGCAGAATACATGAAACTTTCAAAACATTTCCAAAAAGCGATAAACCGCTGCGTTTTGCGCAATTTTTAAATTCAAAGGTTGTCAACGGCTGGATTACGGAAGCNGTNCAGCTTGGAGATAACCGCATTGTGCGCATTGTTGTAAAACGCGCAGATTTAATTTTTAAACTGTATGTCAGGCTTTGGTCAAACGCCGCGAATATTATCGTAACGGATGAAAACGGCGTTGTGTTAGACGCAATGCGCCGTCTTCCGAAACGCGGAGAAGTTACAGGCGGCAGTTTTAAGCCTGAAAATATTGAGGCAAAAGACAGACCTCCGCGTGAATATGAAGTGCGTGAAATACCTGGCGCCGGATCGTTCAATAAAAAAATAGACGCATTTTATGCCGCTCAAGGCGGCCCGCTTTCGCTTGAAGCGCTGAAAGAGCAGGCCCGCCGTTCATGTGAAGGCAGTATGGCAAGAATAAGCGCGGCGCTTGACAGGCTGAGAGAAAAGAAAGCTTCGTTTTCAGACTCAGGACGGTTAAAAAATTACGGAGATTTAATTTTATCAAATATTGCCGCAATTAAGCCTGGCGATAAATGGCTTGAAACGGATAGCAGCGGAGAAATAATACGTATTGAGCTTGAGCCTCGTATAAAGCCCTCAGCTATGGCTGAAAAGTATTACGAACAGTACAGGAAGGCAAAAAGCGGAATTACAGAAATTGAAAGAGAAATTGCGGCGGGTGAAAAAGAGCTAAAAGAAGTAACAGAGAAATTAGAAAAGCTCCTTAACGAAACAAATCCGCTTGTTCTTGCAAAAATTCTGAAATCCTCCGTAACTTCCGCCGTAAATATTCCTAAAAAGGAAAAAACAAGACCGGGACTTACTTTCAGACGCGGCGACTGGCAGATCATTGTCGGCAGGGACGCATCTGAGAACGACGAACTTCTGCGCCGTCATGTAAAAGGAAACGACCTTTGGCTTCACGCAAGGGATTATCACGGTTCCTATGTATTTATCAAACAACGTTCCGGAAAATCGGTTCCGCTCGATATTCTCCTTGATGCCGGAAATTTGGCAATTTTTTATTCCAAGGGCAGAAATAACGGCGAGGGAGACCTTTTCTACACATCCGTAAAATATTTAAGGCGGGCAAAGGACGGACCGAAAGGACTTGTAATCCCAACTCAGGAAAAAAACCTTCATATTAAGCTGGATGACNAACGNCTGCGTATCCTTGAAAATTGCAGAGTTTTTTAACCTGAAAATTAATATCTTCTGCCTTTAAAGCGCGAAAATATTTTNGCTTTTCCTTGAATCCTGACCCTGTAAAGACTAAAGTTAATATATATGAAGGCTGCGCTTGCCCAAAAAAGACGGATTCGCAGTCCGGTTGGGGCCGGAATGTTTTATCCAGAATTCAGAAAGGAAATGCTTGATTATATCAGAGCATTCGGCCTTGAAACGGGCAAGGGCGGATATGCAAAGGCAATAATCGTGCCGCACGGCGCATGGAATTACTCAGGTATGTTGATAGCGGATGCGTTTGCCTCTGCTATGGGCAGGGCAGGCGGCATAAACAGAGTGGTTGTTTTGGGGCCGATACATGACAAGCGGGAAAAGGGGATTTTTCTTTCTAATTCATACTCTTTTCATACTCCGCTTGGGGATATTTTAGTAGACCGGGAAAAAAATGAAGAACTTGAATTTGCGGGGCAGCATATTGAAATTAACGATATTCCGCACCTTGGAGAACATTCTATAGAAATTCTCCTTCCTTTTGTAAAATACTGCTTTCCTTCAGCTTCGATTGTTCCTATATTAATGGGACAGCATAGCGCGCAGTATATTTACGATCTTGCCCAGTCCTTAAAAACTGTGATTACGCCGGTGCTGGATGAGACTTTGATTGTGGTTTCCAGTAATTTTTCTTCCGGCAGTGACGATGTTACGGCGCGTCATTTGGCGGATGAGTGTCTGCGTCTTTTTTCAGAAAAAGACGCGCCTGCTCTTGCATCAGCTATTAAGGACGGACGGCTTAATGCCTGCGGCGGCGCTCTTGTTGTAAGTCTTATTGAAAGCGGATTATTGGAAAAAACCCGCAGTTATGTGAATGATATGATCTGCGCTGTCGGGACTGAAAACAATATAGTTTATTATAACGAGGTGTCTTTTGTATAGTAAATGCCGATGTATTACAAAGCGAATAATATTATTCACTATTTTAGTGACATGCTTTTTTGCGGCCTGTAAATCGTCTAAACCGCCGCAAATCAAAGAAGAGCCTGTTATTATTGTTAAAGAACCTGTATTTGAAATAGTTTCTATTGTTATATTACAGGCGGAACTTATTAATACGCAGTTTGAAACTGTTCTAAGGATAGATAATCCCAATGAGTTTCCTTTAGAACTTTCACGTATTAAGTATGAACTGTACGGCAACGGAATGTTTTGGGCGGACGGCACGGAAAANGATGTTTTTCAAATCCCTGCCAAAAGCCGCCATGATGCAAAATTCCGTTTTTCAATGAATTTTATCAATATGAACCGGAAACTTCTGGACGACGTTATTGCCATGCGCAGGGTTCAGTATGTTTTTAAAGGCGAAGCTGATGTACGCGGTAACTACGCCCGTCTTCCTGTTTTTACCATGAAATTTAACTGTTTGGGTCTTAGTGAAGTAAGACCAAAAGCGGAAAATTAACGATCTTAAATAATTACTGAGTCTATAGTAGAACGGCCGGTTATTGCCATAATCAGCCTGTCAAGTCCCATTGCANCGCCCGAACAGCGGGGAAAATTCTCGAATATTCTCCAATAATCGCGATCCACCTTATGCTGTACAATNGCCGATTTTTTCTTTTTTTCCTCTTCGCTTATAAAAAAATCTTTTACTTTTTGCGNCTCTGTTTCTTCGGAAAAACAGTTTGCAAGTTCTATTCCGTTGTAATACAATTCCCATCGTTCNGCCGTCCGCTTGTTATGTGATTTTTTTGCAAGGCACGGGACAAATGCAGGATAATCAAGGAGAGCAACAGGTTTTTCCGTCTTTAAACNTGGTTCTACGGAGTGAATAAAAATCAGATCGTAAAGCTCNCCTGCCGTCATTTCCGGCANCGGTTCAAGGCCGAGTTTACGGGCTTGTTCTTCCAACCCGCCGTTTTGTACTGCCGCAAAAAGATCAAACCCTGCGTATTTTTCAAATGCGTCCGCGACTGTTATGCGCTCAAATGGCGCTTTTAAGAAGGGAGCGTCCTCTTTTTTTGCAAGATATGTAAAAAACTCCTCCGTTAANGCAAGAGAATCCATATAGTCTGCGTTCATTGTATAATACTCAAGCATTGTAAATTCGCTGTTGTGAATATGGCCGCAGGATTCCCCGTTACGAAAACATTTGCAAATCTGATAANTATTAACTCGGTGCTGCGCTATGATTTTCTTCATTTGAATTTCCGGAGAAGGAATTAGATATAGGCTCTGTTTTTCTTTTTTGCTTCCGGCAGGGTAGATGCGGGAAGTTTCAAAAACTTCAAGGCAGGATTCAGGGATCAGATCGGGGGAGAGAAGGGGAGTGTCAAGTTCAAGATAATTTTTACTGTCAAAAAAAGAGCGCGCCTGCCTTATTACGGAAGCGCGTTTTTGAAGCGTCTGTAAATCCAAAAATTACCCCCGGTAAAGACGCATTACCGCTTCTTTCCATTTTTTACCGCGGTCAAATTCATTCAAAAACATTCCAAAACTGGCGCATCCAGGGGAAAGCGCGACATTTACACAGCCGCCTGCATTATTTTTCAAGTCTTCGGCTTTTTCAACGGCGCAAATAACCGCCTTGTCTAGATCATCAAACGGCCCTGAGTATTTAATGCCTGTAACGGAGAGCAGGGAAGCGAGTTTTTCGCTTCCTGTGCCCGCAAGGAGTATTAAAGCCCTCGCTCCTGAGGCTGCTTCCGTAAGCGCGGAAAAATCAAGATTTTTGTCAGTTCCGCCTGTTACAAGTACAAGCGGATGGCCGCACTTTAACGCTTCGATACAGGCCGCGGCGGCCTGCGGAATTGTGGCGGCGCTGTCATTGTAAAAACATATTCCGTTTGCTTCTCGGAACAATTCAAGACGGTGTTCAATTCCGTTAAAATCAGCTAACGCATTCCTTATTTTTTCCGCTTCTGCGCCGTTTGCGTATGCGGCAAGAGCCGCCGCAAGCAGATTCAGTTTTTGGTGATTTCCTTTGACAAGAAGCTTCTGCGGCACAAGCTCGGCAGTTTCTTCCGGAAAACCTTCCCATTTTAAAAAGCGCGCATAACCTTTTTCATTTTCGAGCCAGCCGCCGCTTTGGTTTTTTCCCAAAGGAGAGCGCGAATAAACAAGAGGGCGGGCATTTGTTTCAGACAGAAAACTTTTTCCCCATGGACAGTCTCCCGCTATAGTTACGCAGCCTGAATCCTGCCCCCGGTAAATATTTCTCTTGTCGTCAACGTATTCTTCCATTGACACATAACGGTCAAGATGGTCCGGCATGATTGCGGTAAGTATTGACGCAAAAGGTTTTAACAGCGCCTTGCCGTCAGGCGTTTTTCTTCCCTTTAAGTCACCTAACTGAAAGCTTGAAAGTTCAAGAACAACATTGTCGTTATTTTCCAAATCGTCGATAAAGCTCAACGGAGAGACAGTTATGTTTCCGCCGAGGAATGTTTTGCCGCTTGAGCTTTTTCCGAGAATCCTGAAAAGAGCGGCAGCGGCGCTTGATTTTCCTTTTGAGCCTGTAACCGCAAAAAGTTTTGCTTTTGATTCAGACAAAAAAAGCGAAATATCAGTTTCTATTTTTTTTGCAGCCTGTAAAAACGGAGAATCCGGCCTTACTGCCGGATTTTTAATAACAACATCGGCGTTTTTAAAGTCTTCAATTTCATGCCTGCCCAATATATACCTGATTTTTTCCCGGCCGTATTCAGCGCATGTTGTGTCAAGCTGTTCAATTGTCGGGATAAGGGTTTTTTCGTCCCTCAAGTCCGTAACGGTAAGAGAAGCGCCACGTTTTAGCAAAAAACGCGCGGATTCAAGCCCTCCGCCGTGGAGGCCAAGCCCCATTACTAATACTTTAAATCCCGAATAATCCATGTTATTTTAATACCATGCAGTTAATGCCGTGTAAACAGGTTGACTATGCCTCAAAATGAAATTTCCGCTTCATTGTCTGTTTTAGATGATCAGGGGAAGCCTCAAAATTTCGGCTGGTCAAGGAAGCCTGTGTTTTTTTATGATCCTGTTCTGGTTTATGCCCCTAGGCGCAAGGTAACGGAATCTGACAGATATATAGTTCATACTCCTACGCATCTTGTTGTTTTTGAAATAAGGGATGACGGCTGGCTTGGCTGTATGAGCGTTTCGGTAATTTTCCTGCGTGAAAAAAAACGTGTTACACAAACTTACGGGAATCTTTTCCCGCTGGGAGCCTACGAACTTCCTACAAGCAGTATTTCAGATTCCGTGCGCTGGAAGAAGCAAAAAACGCATCTGGACTTTATCAGTATGGAGAACGGTGTGAAAATCATTAAAGCGGACATACCCAAATTCGGTCATCACCGCAATATGAAGGGAGCGCTGATTCTTAGCGAACCTGAATCATCGCAGTCCCTTGTAACCAATCAGCCGTGGCGGAGTGAAAAAAACGCTTTCAGGTATTCACGCTGCTCTCCCTGGTATTATGTCGAAGGGGTCATTCAATTCGGCTCTAGCGAAATCATTTTTACGCGCGGGAATGCATGGGGTATTTTTGACTGGAATCGCGGAGTGCAGCCTAAAGCCGATATTCGTTATTGGGCTGCGGCCTGCGGTATGAGCGGCGGCAGGCAGTTGAGTTTTTGCGTAGGNTACAGCGGGGCGGATTTTTCACAGGGAACCGAAAACGGCTTTTTTGTAGACGGAATACTCCATAAACTGGATCAGGTTACATTCCATATACCGCTTTCAAATTGGCTATCTCCTTGGAAATTTACCAGTAATGACAACCGTCTGGAAATGACATTTTTCCCGCATCAGGAGAGAATTGACAAGCGCAGGCTGTTTTTATACANTTCCAGCCGGCGGCAGGTTTTCGGTTTTTTTTCCGGCAAAGTGCAGCTTGACGACGGTTCCGTGACAGAATTTCAAAATTTGACTGGATTTGCCGAGCGCAGCAAGATGCAAGTTTAAAAATTTCTATTGTGCTAAATTTGATTTCTTGTTATTATAAAAGGAATGTTGTTTTTTAATAAATTGTTATTTTCATGGCGTTACTATTCATATGGGCCTGAACAATACAAAGAATATATTAACAGACTATTCATAAATAATTTGTCTACACTGCGTGAGATAAGTAAAATAGTGGCTATTATTCTCATTTGTTTTATAGCGTTTCCGGTTTTTTATGAAAAAAATTATATAAATGCGTTATTTTACCTGCCTTTTGCCGTTATTGCGTTTGTTTTATCNTATTATGCCAATTATAAAATGCAAACTACGGTCGTAAGCAACCGGTTTATTTATATATTTATAACATTATTTTATGTAAATATAATGTCTTTCGGCATATATATGGATATCTTCTCACATCAGGAAAAACTGGCTTCGTTTTTTTTATGTTTTTTGATATGCGCCCTGTTAATGTTTGTTAATCCTCCCCAGTTTAACTTATGTCTTACCCTAAGCGCAATGATTGCCTTTATAGCAATTTCCCTTTACTTCAAACCTTTTAATGTTGCGGTATATGACATAATCAGAACGGTTCTTGCCGGAATTATCAGCCTTTATTTTACATGGCAGATTACAAAACTGCGGTTTGGGCTTGAAATAAGCACAACCATACTTGAAGAAGAGCGTAATAAATACCTTGATCAAAGTACGATAGATGAATTAACCAAGCTAAAAAACCGCAGGGATTTTATGCATACTTTTCAAAGGTATTTAACAAATTANAGATCATTTGATAATTGGCTTTGTATTGCGATTTGCGATATTGATTTCTTTAAAAATTACAATGATCATTACGGGCATCCGATGGGTGACTCCTGTCTGCGTTCTGTCGCCGGAGTGTTAAACGGCCTTATGGATAGTATGGGCGTATATGCCGCCAGAGTAGGCGGTGAAGAATTTGCCCTGCTATGGTTTGAGAAAAACGCTTCTCATGTAGATGAAGTTTTAACGCATATTTCCGAATCCATTAGAGAACTGCAGATTCCGCATGAAAAATCAAAAGTTTCAAAGTATGTAACAATCAGTATCGGAGTTTATATAGAACACTGCGGGGTATCATCGGAAACAAAAGTGCTTTATGATCTGGCTGATCAGGCGCTTTATGCGGCAAAAGGAAGGGGACGTAATTGCGCGATTGTTACCGGCAGTGAAATAGAGCAGTACAAAATTCCNAAAGATGCCGGTAAACACTAATAAAACCGGCTGTTATAACAGTTTTATGTTTCAGGACGAAAATTTTTTACTGGAAACTGAAACGGCGCGTAGTCTTTATAAAGCTGCGGAAAATAAGCCTGTCTATGATTACCATTGCCATCTGTCTCCTGCCCGAATTGCTCAAAATGAAAACCTGACTGACTTAACAGACGCATGGCTTTCGGGGGATCATTATAAATGGCGGATGATGCGCGCTTTTGGGATTGATGAAAAATATATTACAGGCGGCGCGGATAGTTATGAGAAATTTATTGCATGGACAAGAACNGTTGAAAACCTGATCGGCAATCCGCTTTACCATTGGACGCATCTTGAACTTCAGCGTTATTTCGGTATTTATGAACAGCTCACGGAGGAAAGCGCTCCTTCGATCTGGGAAAGGGCAAATGCGCTCCTTCAACAGCCGCAGCTTAGCGTAAAAGGTATTTTTGAAAAGTTTAATATATACGCAGTCGGGACAACAGATGATCCTGCAGATTCGCTTGAATACCACAAGGCAATTGCCGACGGAACGGCGGTTATAGGAAAAATAAAAACAAAAGTGATTCCTTCTTTTCGTCCTGACAGGGCGCTTGAATTAACCAATGCGGGGTTTAAAAGGTTTATCAATGAGCTTTCCGAGGCAAGCGGAATTACAATCAGGAATACTGATGATTTGCTTATGGCTCTTGAGAAGCGCATGGAATTTTTTATTGCGCATGGATGCCGTTCATCAGATCACGGTCTTGAATATGCGCCCTATACAATTACAAGCGCAGGCAGCGTGGAAAAAACTTTTAAAAAAGCGCTTGCCGGAAAAAAGGTTTCTCCGCAGGATGCCGATGCGTACAAGACTCAAATGCTTATTTTGCTTGCAAACCTTTACGCAAAAAAGAATATTGCAATGCAGTTCCATTTTTCTGTTATCCGCAATGTAAATTCAAAGATGTTAAGAAGTACAGGACCGAATACCGGTTTTGACGCTGTAAACGACTGTATGCTTGCAAAAAATCTGGCCGCCCTTCTTGATCGTATGGANGCAGGTTCCGGCGGNCTTCCTAAAACAATTCTATATTCGCTGAATCCAAAGGATTATTATCCAATTGCAACCGTAATGGGAGGCTTTCAAAGCGCAGGCATTATAGGAAAAATGCAGCTTGGCTGCGCATGGTGGTTCTGCGATCACCGCGACGGAATAGAAGAACATCTTCGCGCTCTTGCAAATCTTGGGGCGCTTTCTGCCTTCATCGGAATGTTAACGGACAGCCGCAGTTTTCTTTCATATCCGCGGCATGAATACTTCCGGCGTATTTTATGCAATCTTATAGGCAAGTGGGTAGAGAACGGCGAGTATCCCAATGACCGAAAGAGGCTGGAAAAAATTGTCTGTGATATTTCTTTTGAAAACGCAAGAAA
>WRGH01000059.1 GCA_009787285.1 Brevinematales bacterium | reverse complement strand
TTAAAAATACCGTCAGCTTCGCGGAATAAATCACGGGAGGCAATATTGGCTTTTTCCTTTAAAGCCCGTTCCTTTTCCGAAACAGCTGCAGCGCGTTTTTCTCCGGCGTAGGCTCTCCATCCGTTTGCCAATACATTGTTATAGCGGCGCAATACATTTTCTGCATCGGCGGCAGCTTTACCTTTTTTTCCGGCTTTATACTCGTCATTGACCGCTAACGCAGCCTCGTCCGTTTTTTCAAAGTTGTCAGCGTCATACTTCACAAAATCACGTTCGATAATTTCCTGCCTAACCTGCAAAATTCTTGCGCCGGTATACAGGGTTTCATAATCGCTCAAAGCGTCGGCGGCAGTATCTCTCGCGTTATAATAATCCCCGGTTTCGTATAGGCTTAACGCCAGAAGCGCCTTATCGTCCGCTTCCTTTAAATAATCGTAAAAGTAATTTTTAAATCCGGTATTAATCAATCTTTCCCTTGCCGCCGTTATTTCATCTTTTCTTGCCTGTGCATAAAGCGGTATCGTTCTCCTGAAAATTTCATCGTAGGCATCAGCTGAATTATCATACATTACAGCCGCCTGCTGCACGTTACTTTGAGTTGTTTTAGGCATGTTAGCTGCAACAGCGTACTGAGAATCGGCAGTATACCACTCGCTCGGAAAATAATCAGGGCATCCAAAATCAACNGCGCGTTTTCTGGCGGCATCNGCTCTGCNCATTGGAGCCGCTAACATTTCCACAAATACAGGATTTTCCGGAGCTGCAGGAATTACCGGTGTTGTAGAAGTTACGGGAGAGGCAGGAGTTGCCGGTGTTGCAGAAGTTACCGACTCTGCGGGAGTTACAGGAACTACAGGGACTGCCGTCGCCGCACTATCCGCCGTATTGTCTTCGGAAACAGCCACTGATGGCCGGGCAGGTTCAGTCTTTGTATCAGAAGCCTTATCCGGCGCTGACTTGCAGGAAATTATCAACAGGAACAATACAAATAAAATATATACAGAAAAAATCTTTGTTTTCATTTACTTTCTCCTAACTACGGAACAAAGTCTTTATTAAGCAGGATTGTACATCAACACAAATGTTTTTCGATTCCGTTCCGGTACACGCAGAGGTGTCAGACGCCGTATGCGTTAGCTGACACCGCTGCGTTTCCATACAGCGAATTAAAGTTCGTCTGCGTGTTTCCTAAAGCCGTTGATTAAACCTTGATTCGGATTTTGTTTGGTTTTTTCAATGCTGGCAAATCCGTTAAGGCAGTTTTTCATGCTTCTTCTGCTGGCAGCATTGGCTTTGTTTCTTTCAAGATCGGGGATGGTAAGAGTCATACCAGGCCTGATTTTGTCGGGGTTAATAACTACGCCCCGCGAAGCGAGCATAATGATAGGGTAATAAAAACCATCATTATAAGCGTGTCTGGAAATATCCGACAATGTATCGCCTTCTTTTACCGTATATGTGCCAGCTCCGGTAAGATCAAGCCCGGTATTAGCATCATACAAGTTTTTGTACCGCTCATCCATGTCCTTAGGACCGGACTTACAGGACACCGCCAGCATTACAATCATCAAACCGATGATCAATGCTGCTGTTAATACAACTTTCTTCATAACAGTTCTCCTTGTTTATAAAGTCTGAATAAAATATAAAAAATATTTTTGATTAGTTTTAAGATAAATATATGTAATTTAGTAGATTATTTTGATTATTTCCGCAGCCATTTTTAAAAGAAGCTTTTAGTTTTTACGGACTGCCGGAATAAAAAAATTGTCAGCCGGACATAAACCTTGAAAACATACTATAGAATATTTATGATTTAATAGGGTATTTAAAATATCCCGACAGTGTTACCATTCTGGATATTCGTGAATATTATATAAATATGGAGACTAAAGAATATGCCGCTGACTATTCGTGATGTGCAGTCGGATGACGCACAGGCGTTACTTGACATCTACGCGCCCTATGTACAGACAACATGTGTAACTTTTGAAACTAAAGTGCCGGCATTGGCTGATTTTCGCGGGAGGATTGAGCAATACCGCTTTACGCTGGGTTTTCCGTACAAGGTGGCTGAACTTAACGGCGGTATTGCGGGCTATGCTTATGCTCACCCTTTTCACGAACGAGAGGCTTATCGCTTTACCGCCGAAACCAGCGTATATATAAAGCAAGACTTAAGACGCGGCGGAATCGGGACTGAGCTTTATCAATCTGTACTGGAAGATTTAACGCACAGCGGGTTTCACGCTGTGATAGCGATACTCGGCTANCCCAATGAAGCCAGCAAACGATTCCACGAAAAATTCGGATTTCGTGAAATCGGATATTTCCGTGAAGTAGGATATAAATTTGACCGCTGGCTGGATGCAGGCTATCTGGAAAAGACTNTACAGCGTCTTTGAATGCAATTAAGAAGCTTTATTTAAACAGTCCCTTGCCTGTAATAATAAACGATTACTTCTTCTCCGCAGAATATTTCGTATGTTTTCGGTGGTAAATCCCATAGGGCAGAANGTACACCATGCGCGCGGCGTGAAAAGAATCCCAAAAATAACCGCCAGCGCCGTGGCAGTTTCCATAAAAACCAAGATGGTAAATCCGAGCAGATCAATGCTGCCTTTCGGAATAACCCAAATCATCAATCCGAAAAAAGAACCCATCATCAGCGCCCATAAAAAGAATTTAAAACCCCTTTTATTGAATAACGCGGGACGTTTTAGCGAGAAAAAGGCAAATGGACGGGTAACCAATCCAATAAATGAGCCTCGCGGACAAATCCTTGCGCAACTCATTTTTCCATATCCGGCCAATGCAATAATAATCGGCGTAAACATACACACCAAACCAAAAAGCCCAAAAGGATGCCAAAAATTGGCAATCGTCATCCATGTTATGGTGATTATCCATGACCAACTCTGCCATGAAGCAGGCCAGCGTTTGCCATCTACTATTTTTGATTTTATTTTTCGTGTTAATACAGGCATGAAAAACTCCTTATTATANTTGATAAATTATCGCTTTCGCATTCTCTCTTTCATATTTTCCAGCCGGTTCAGGGCTTCATAAAGAGTATCGTTCTTCTTGGCGAAGTGAAAACGTATCAGGTGATTCACGTTCTCCCTGAAAAAACTGGAACCGGGTACTGCGCCCACNCCGACTCTTTCCGCTAATTGTTCGCAAAAATCAAGGTCGCTTTCATAGTCGTATTCTGATATATCAATCATTACATAGTAAGCGCCTTCCGGCGTTGTGTGTTGTATACCGAGATCGTCGAGTCCCTTAAGGAAAATCTGTCGTCTTTCGGTATATTCCCGCAAAAGNCTGCCGTAATATGCGGCNGGAAAACGCAGTCCGACNACCGCCGCTTCCTGCAGGGGAGCCGCCGCGCCCACCGTCAAAAAGTCGTGTACCTTTTTCGCTGTTTCCGTGATTTCTTCCGGCGCGATGATATATCCAAGCCGCCAGCCGGTAATCGAATAAGTTTTGGAGAGGGAACTGCAGGAAATTGTCCGCTCAAACATACCGGGCAGAGACGCGATATAGGTATGTATATTCGGCGCGTAAACAATATGTTCATACACTTCGTCCGTAATGATATATGAGTCATACTTTTTCGCAAGTTCCGCAATCACGGTTAATTCATCGCGTGTAAATGCCTTTCCGCAAGGGTTTGAAGGATTGCACAGTATCAACGCCTTGGGGCGCTGAGCAAATGCGGCTTCCAGTTCATTCGCGTCAAAGTTGAACAAAGGCGGACGCAGAGGCACATAGACCGGCTCCGCTCCGGACAGGATCGTATCCGCGCCGTAGTTTTCATAAAACGGCGAAAACACNATCACCTTGTCGCCGGGATTCACAACCGTCATCATGGCNGCCATCATTGCCTCAGTACTGCCGCAAGTTATCACAATTTCACGTTCCGGGTCAATTTGCCTGCCCATTAATTTCGACTGTTTTTCAGAGAGAGCCTCGCGGAAATTTTGAGCGCCCCATGTAATGGAATACTGATGCGGTCCGCTATGCGATATTTCAGCCAATCGGTCTAAAATTTCTTTTGGCGGCTCAAAATCAGGAAAGCCTTGAGAAAGGTTTACCGCTCCATGCTTGAGCGATATGCGGGTCATTCTGCGAATAACTGAATCTGTGAACCCCGCCGTCCTGCCTGATAATTTTTGCATTGCGTTCTCTCCCTAAAAAAAATCTTGCGTATATCTTGAAAACATAGTAAACATATTATATTATAAAGTATTATAGATGTAAGGGGGGTGAAANCTCTTGAAAGTATCAGCAAAGGGCAGATATGCTCTGCGAATGCTGCTTGATTTAGCGGAGCATAGGTACGACGGGTTTATATCTCTGAAGGAAATCGCTGAAAGGCAAAACATATCCAAGCTATATTTGGAACAGATTGTCTCTTTATTACACACTTCCGATATTCTGCGTGCGAACCGCGGCAAGAATGGCGGGTATATGTTGGCGAAAGAACCGTCCAGCTGCAAGGTCAGTCAGATTCTGCGTATTACTGAAGGCAGCCTCACGCCGGTAGACTGCCTTGAGGATGAAGTAAATCAATGCGAGCAGGCCGGATTCTGTAAGACATTGTCCATGTGGTCAGGTCTTAATAAAGTTATTACAGGATATCTTAATAACGTTTCATTACAGGATATGCTTGAACAATATGAAGAACAAAGCGCCGACAATTATGTGATATAAGGGAGAGGAACATTATGGAAATTATTGTATCAAAAGAAGCTCCGTCTGCCATAGGGCCGTATTCCCATGCTATCGCGTTAAACGGTCTTGTTTATACATCAGGGCAGATTCCTCTTTTACCGGAAACCGGCGATATTGTGAACGGAGGAATCAAAGAGCAAGCCGAACAGTCTATTCAAAACCTGAAGGCGGTATTAACTTCGGCGGGCAGCGATCTTGCCCATGTTGTTAAGACGACCTGTTTTTTAGCGGATATGCGTGATTTTGCCGCATTCAATGAAGTGTATACCAGATATTTTACCGGCAAACCTGCCCGTTCCTGCGTTGCGGTGCTTGCTCTGCCTAAGGGCGCGCTGGTAGAGATTGAAGCGGTTGCGGAGATTCCGTAATACGTTTCGGATTTGTGATTATTGTTTNTTATAGNCGATGCCTTAAATCTTAGACGCCGGTTAAAGTCAGCGCATTTATTAAATAAATTGCAATATTGTAGAATCCGTGTGCAACGGAAATTCCGTGAATGGATTTATACCGCAGGAAAATAAAACACAAAAATGTGCCGGAAAGCGCCGCATTTAAAAACCCCCATGGNCCTTCGTATATATGGCATATTGAGAACAACAACACAGAAAAAACTAATGCCTGTGTTGCGTTCATTTTAAATTCATCCCTTCTTGCCAGCAGATANAAACGAAAGAAACTTTCCTCTGTGTATGCGGCAATAATAAGCGATAAACCAAGAACTATCCATCCTGCCGGAGTAGAAGGCGAATAAAGCAGTACCTGCGCCGAAGGACCGCTCATATACGATGAAATAAAGGCAATGACTAAACCTGTAATTAAAAGACCGGATAATGTAATTAGACCCGGTATAATGTCTTTTTTNCCCGGTACTATTTCCCAGTCTCTGACAGGTTTTGTCTTTAACATGAGGTACCATATTAACGCAAGCGAAGGGATGCTGTAAATGAAGATTTTAGCAAGCTCAGCCGTTATTGAAAAACCAGCCGTTTCTCCCGTACCGCCTGCGGTTGAAAAAACCGAATCTGAAAAGAAAAGAACAATATACAGTATAATGGCTTCTATATATATTCCCAAAATTTCCGCCCTTGCGCTTTTATGTATTTAATTTTTATATTATAATATATTTATGAAGTTGATTACCGGAAAATGAGGTAAAATTGATAACTTTTTTCTTTTTTACGATAATTGCAGTTCTCATTGGTCTTTATGTAACCCGTAATAAAAAAGAGAATTCCAAAAGCTGGATTAAATTTTTCTCTAAAGGCAAGGAAGCGGGGTTTTCAATCAGGGATATGGAACAGTTAAGGCATCTTGTGACCAACTGTAAAATTCAGGATCCGCTTTCAATTTTCACGTCCCAAAAGCAATTTCAAATGATTATACGTTCTATGGTAAATTCAGCGCGGTCGACAGGGGAAATTAACGATCCGCCTATACAGAATTTCCTTTCCAAGCTTTTCGATCATTGTAAAAAACTGGAAATGGACACAAATGAAAATAAAGTCCGTATTTCCAGTTCGCGCCAAATCAGCGAAGGACAGGCTTTACGGGTACTTGTGCCGGGAACAGGCGTTTACAAGTCGGAAGTTGTAAAAAATTTCAGTAATTATTTAACCATTACGCGCCCTGTAAATCCAAGTCAGGGTGTTTCAATGCAATGGTACAATTTGAAAATATCGGTTTATTTCTGGCGTGAAGACGACGCCGGTTATGTTTTTGATACCGAAGTTATTGATGAGGTTTTTTCCAAAGGTATTTCATCATTAAANATAGACCATAACGATTCGCTTTTTAGAACTCAGAAACGTAAATCCATGCGCGTTAAATATCAAAAGTTGGCTTTTCTTTATATGGTTAAGGAAGGCGACAGCCCGCACCGTCTGGAAAGATCGGCCGGTTTAAGATGTATGCTTGATGATATTTCTGATTCAGGCTGCGCTTTCAANGTTAACGGACAGGCTACTATAGGTTTACGCCTTAAAGTACAATTTTCGCTGGACAAGGTTCCNATTTGCATACCGGGTACTGTTCGTTCTGTGGATTATAATCAGGAAGCAAACATATCACTTATACACATGGAGGCTGATCCTCTTCCTGTTGGTACGCGAAATCATATTCTGTGTGAAGTTTTTAATCTGCTGCCCGAAGAAGACGAAGATGAATTGCCGTTCCGTACGCTTGATGAGGAAGCCAAAGAAACTGCTCCTGAAAACGGCAATAATTCCGCCAATAAAATTGAAGAGGCTATGAATGCATAAACAGGCAAATAGAATTGTTAAAAACATTCAATTTTTCGGCAAATCGGGTTTTTTTTTACTGCTTGTTTTTATAACGCCTTGTGTTTTCGGCGATTCTCCCGTTTTACAGTTCTATATGCAGAGGTTTTCCAGAAGCGAATTAGCCGCTAAAGCTGAAGTTTTGCGTAACGCAGCGTCAGACAGCAGGATAAATGAATCTGTCTCTCAGCTTTATGAATTTGCCCTGCGTTATGCGTTGGACAATTATGATGATATGGAAAATTTATCCGGCATGAACAATATTATAAGTATTGCCGTAAAAGGTTTGCGTAACGCCGGTTCCGCCGCAAATGTAGATATTTTATGGGAACTATTTATTAAATATCCNGTTTATGTTATAAAAGCCGATATACTTGTTACATTGGGAACACTTGGTAAAGACAATCAAAATATAATAAACGCAATAAATAATTACCTTATGGAAATAAACACCATGGTTGCATCCGAAGATGTAATTATAGTTGATTATTCACTTGTTTCCGCCTGTATTACTGCAATAATGGAAATGGGCGACAGTTCTTCATATCCCGTTCTTTTTACTCTGTTATACGCCGGTTATCCTGAAATTATTGTTTCCGAAACATACGGGGCGCTGGATTATATAAACGGAGATTTACTATTGTATATCCGTAACATTATGGAGAAAAACCCTCCCGAAGAAAAATTTATCGCCTTTAAAGCCGGAATTAACAGTAACCGGNTGAGTTTGTCTGAACGCGGACAGCTTGCGGAACTTGCGCTTGAAATCGGGCTTTACGATTTTGAAGGAGACGCCGACTTNATTGCAATGCGTTACGCCGCAATACAGACACTTGCATCGTTAAAGTGGACAAAGGCAGGCGCATTGGCAGTCAGGTATTATCACCGCGTACTGTCTGACTATTTTCAGGGTATTGTTTCAAAAACGCACTTGATCGAATCAATCGCCTGCCTTGGTGTTATAGGAGATTCTTCCGCCGCCCTTGCGCTTGGACTGCAGCTTGGTCTTATTAATGAAAAAACAAACAGTACGGGCGCTTTTGATGCCGATATTACTATGGCGATTGTCAGGGCTTTGGGATTTATCGGAAGTAATGCCGTTTATGAACATTTGCTTTATACAACTTATTTATCTTACAGTGAAACCATAAAAATTGCGGCTAGGGAGGCATTAGACCGTCTCAAATGGTAAANCATTTTCATCCTGCTCCTGTGATATGTATCGCTGTAGGCACAGCGTTTGGTTATTACTGTCTCGGCTCTCTAGCGCCTGCCGCAATTATAATAGTNATGTTTACCGCTGTTGCGGCGCTTAGTTTTTTCAGGGTTCTTGCCTCACTTGATCCAAAATCGCGGCAGTTTCGGCTAATGGAAATTTACAGCGCGGTTTTTGCCACCGGGCTTAGTATCGGAATTTGCGCTCAAACCGCCTCCGTAAACAATGTAAGATTCGGAATAACAGAAGATAAAATCACAGCCGTAAACGGAGTTCTGCTTGAAGATCCGCGTATTATTTCAGGCGGCAGGGCAATGGCCGCCCTATCGCTCAGAAAAGCGGCGGGAGCGGGAGGACTTAGGGCAAGCAGCGGCGGAGAAATGACAGTTTTCTTTCCTGAAGACAGCGCAATAAAAATCAGAGAGTTCGGAAGGGGAACTGAAATTTTTGCAGAAGGTTCTGTTTATTCAGGCGAAAAAGGCTGGACATTTTCTGCGAAGTCAATGCATATTACAAAGCAGGCTCCGCCCATTGAAAAAATGCGCACCGGCATCAGGTTGAATTTGATTCAGCGTTTCAGCAAAAATTTCGCAGACGGAAACTCGTTTACAAATGCAAACGCTGGGGGGCTTGCGCTTGCTATGTTAATTGGCATAAAAGACAATCTGGATACAGACCTTTCCGCAATGTACAGAAAAGCGGGGCTTTCGTACGTTTTGGCGCTTTCAGGAATGCACCTTGCGGTGCTGGTTTCCTTTATTGCCTTTCTTCTCAGGAAACTTCTTGGAATTAAAGCCGCCGCAATAGCAGGCGCTGTTATAATCGTTGTTTATTGCTTTATCGTCGGACCGATGCCAAGCCTTAACCGCGCAGCCTTGATGTATTTTTTGGGAGTCTTGACGGTACTTGGAACCCTGCCAAAAGAATCAATTTATGTTTTGTCGCTTTCCTTCTTAATACAGATTATTGTTACTCCGTCATCGGGAAATTCCATTTCTTTTATCCTTTCATATTTGGCAATGCTGGGTATCCTATTTATAGGGAAGCCTCTTGCATCGCTGTTTACAGGGAAAGTTCCTGATTTTCTTACGCAGCCGCTTGCCGTTTCCTGCGGGGCGTTTTTGGCGACAGCGGGCGTTACATGTTTTGCTTTCGGCGTTCTCGCTCCTGCGGGAATCATTACAGGTCTTGTAGTTGTTCCGGCTGCAACAGTATTTATGATTGGCTCTATTGTCTGGCTTGTTCTGGATACGGTTTCACTTTCAGGAATTATCAATATGCCGCTGTACTTGGTTTATCAATTTACGGAAAAAACGGTGTTTTT